>NZ_LSIA01000242.1:0-81468 GCF_001556015.1 Novosphingobium sp. CCH12-A3
AAAGGTGCACGTACGGTTCGGGGAGGGGAAGCGCTTATGCGCTTCCTACTCCACTCATCAAGAACGGAATCCTCAACGACAACTCCAATCCCGTAAGACAGATCAGATCGCGCAACACCGGCGGCGCCTTTCCGGCACCGCCCGGAATCGTGGTAATTCACTTTACCGCAGGCGGATCTGCCGCCTCGTCGGCCAACTGGTTCGCTTCGCGGGAAAACACCAATTCATCGGCACACGTGGTCGTCGACCGGGATGGCTCGATCATCCAATGCGTCAACTTCAACGACGTGGCGTGGCATGCGGGCAAGTCGAGCTGGCGCGGTCTCGCCGGGCTGAACAAGCATTCCATCGGCATCGAGATCGCCAACTGGGGGGCGCTGCGGGGCGGCGCCAATGGCTGGTACAACGCGGCCGGGCAGAAGGTCGACAATGTGGTGATGGCGGTCCACCGCAACGGCAATCCCGATGGATCGCGCACGCCGATCGGCTGGGAGGCCTATCCGGCAGCGCAGTTCGAGGCCGTGGTCGCCCTCGTGCGGGCGCTGCGCGAAGTCTATCCGATTGCGGAGATCGTCGGGCATGACGACATCGCTCCGGTGCGCAAGTCCGATCCCGGCCCGGCGTTCGACATGGTCCGCTTCCGCCAGCGGGCATTGGGCGGGCGCGACCAGAACGGCGCGAACGTGGGCGTGGTCCGCTCGCCCGGCGGGCTCAACCTGCGCAGCGGTCCGGGCACGAACTTCGCCGTGGTCCAGTTGCTGGCTGACGGCAGCAAGGTCATGCCGATGGGCGTGAACGGATCGTGGATCGAGGTCACCACTCTCGATGCGGCGGGCAAGCCCAGCAAGACCGGTTGGGTGCACAGCCACTATCTTGATCTGGACTGAGGCCAGAAAGGAAGCGGGCGCCTGAAACGAAACGGGGCTCCCGAAGGAGCCCCGCAGCGTTTTCAGCAGTGGTACCTGCGATCAGGCGGTTACCGGCGCCGCATCGCGGACCGACTGGTCAACGTGTTCGGCGAACTGCTGGAAGTTGTCGACGAACTTGCGCACGAGTTCCTGCGCGGTCTTGTCGTATTCCTCGGCATCGGCCCATGCCCCGCGCGGATCGAGCAGCTTCGTGTCGACGCCCGGAACCTCGACCGGCACTTCGAAGCCGAAGTTCGGGTCCTTCTTGAAGTTGGCGTTGTTCAGGCTGCCATCGAGCGCGGCGTTGAGCAGGGCGCGGGTGGCCTTGATCGGCATGCGCTTGATGCCTTCCTGCGTGGCCTTGCCGCCCGACCAGCCGGTGTTGACCAGCCAGCACTTCACGCCGCCCTTGGCAATGCGTTCCTTGAGCAGGTTGCCATAGACCGACGGGTGGCGCGGCATGAACGGCGCGCCGAAGCAGGTGCTGAAGGTGGCTTCCGGCTCGGTCACGCCGATCTCGGTGCCGGCGACGCGGGCGGTGTAGCCCGAGAGGAAGTGATACATCGCCTGATCGGGCGTGAGGCGCGCGATCGGAGGCAGGACGCCATAGGCATCGGCGGTGAGGAAGATCAGGTTGGCCGGAACCGGGCCGAGGTTCTTCTCCGAGCAGTTCGGGATGAAGTCGATCGGGTAGGAACCGCGGCTGTTTTCGGCGAGGCGATTGTCGTCGAGGTCGATCGTGCGGGTGACGGGATCGATCACGACGTTTTCGAGCACGGTGCCGAAGCGCTTGGTGGTGGCGAAGATTTCCGGTTCGGCTTCGGCCGAGAGGCGGATCATCTTGGCGTAGCAGCCGCCTTCGAAGTTGAACACGGCGGTGTCGGACCAGCCATGCTCGTCATCGCCGATGAGCGTGCGCGAAGCATCGGCCGACAGCGTGGTCTTGCCGGTGCCGGACAGGCCGAAGAACACGGCAGTCTTGCCATCAGGACCGACGTTGGCCGAGCAGTGCATCGGCATGACGCCCTTGGTCGGCAGCAGGTAATTGAGGATGCCGAACACCGACTTCTTCATTTCACCCGCATAGGCGGTGCCGCCGATCAGGATAAGCTTCTCGGTGAAGTTGACCGCGATCACGGTTTCGCTGCGGCTGCCATGGCGTTCCGGATCAGCACGGAAGCTCGGCAGGTCGATGATGGTGTATTCCGGCACGAACGAGGCCAGCTCGTCAGTGGTCGGGCGCACCAGCAGGGTGCGGATGAAAAGGTTGTGCCAGGCGAATTCGTTGATGACGCGGACGTTGACGCGGTGTTCGGGCTGCGAGCCGCCGAACAGATCGGCCACGTAGAGGCGGTCCTTTTCGCCCAGGGCCTTGATGAAATCGGCCTTGAGCGCGGCGAAGTGCTCCGGCGTCATGGGCACGTTGGTCTTGCCCCACCACACGGTGTTCTCGGTCTCGGCGTCGCGGACGATGAACTTGTCCTTGGCGGATCGGCCGGTGTGCTTGCCGGTCTCGACCACGAGCGGACCATCGACGCAGAGCAGGCCTTCACCGTTGCGGACGGCGTGTTCGACCAGAGGCGCGGTGCCGAGGTTGGCGAACAGCTCTGCCGGTTCGGGATAGCCCTGGCTGGCGAGGGACACGTTCAGGCTGGTATCGGACACTTGGGGCCTCCCGTTGGTGGCGCTTTGGACAGAGATTTGCCCGCTTGCGCACGGATTGCGAATACGAATGCGCTGATTCTCGACCTGCGCATAGTCACCTGCGTTTGCTGCGTCAAATGACACGCGGCAACGAAGTTTTTTTGCGCATCAGGTTGCGTTCCATGCAACTGGAAATGCTGCAGTGCAGCGGCATTTGCGCTTGAAGTTGCAAGCTTTGCGTCGGCCCGGTATCGCTCGAAACCATGGCTACGCCGCAACCGCCTCGCGCCGAAAGTGCAGACCTGCCGCGCACGATCGCGCTTGTGGACGACGACCGCAATATCCTGACGACTGTTTCGATCGCACTGCAGACCGAGGGCTTCGCCACGCGGCTCTACAATGATGGTGACGCGGCCTTGAAGGCGCTGCTCGACAATCCGCCGGATCTGGCTGTGTGCGACATCAAGATGCCACGCATGGACGGGCTGGAGTTGCTGCGCCGCCTTCGCGAGAAGAGCGATCTGCCTGTCATCTTCCTGACGAGCAAGGACGACGAGGCCGACGAAGCGCTCGGCCTGTCGATGGGGGCCGACGATTATATCGCCAAACCGTTCAGCCAGCGATTGCTCGTAGCCCGAATTAAAGCGATTTTGCGGCGCAGCGAAATCGTGCGGCGCGAGGCGGCCGAACAGGAGGCGGACAGCGAACCCTTGCCCGAGCCGATCCGTCGCGGGCGACTGGTCATGGATCCGGCGCGCCATGCGGTGACCTGGGAGGGTGAAGCGGTTTCGCTTACGGTGACCGAGTTCCTGATCCTTGAAGCGCTGGCGATCAGGCCGGGTGTAGTGAAGACGCGCAACCAGCTCATGGATGCGGCCTATCACGATGACGTGTTCGTCGACGACCGCACGATCGACAGCCATATCAAGCGCCTGAGGCGCAAGTTCCGCGCGGTGGACGGCGAGTTCGGGGCGATCGAGACGCTCTACGGCGCCGGTTACAGTTTTGCCGAAGACTGACGGCAATGTTCAGCCGGGTTTGCGTCGGCGGCGCCTGCGGACGCTGTGGCGCATTCGCGGCGTCTCGCTGACCACCCGTATCCTGTTCGTCAACGTCATTGCCCTGGCGCTGCTTGCGGGCGGGTTCTTCTATCTCGACAGCTATCGGACCCAGCTGATCGAGGAGCGGTTCAAGCTGGCCCGGGCCGAGGCGGAGATCGCCGCCGATGCTCTGGACGGGGCGAAGATGGCGCAGCGCAAGGAATTGCTGGCGCGGATCGGCACGGATCAGGTGTTGCGCTTGCGCCTCTACGATCCTGAAAGCCAGTTGCTGGCCGACAGCTTCGCTCTGGCGCCCCCATCCTTCGCGCTGATCAATCCCGAGACCGAGCCCTGGTACCAGAAGGCGGCGCGACTGCTGGACCGGGGCGTGGACTTCATCGTCAACGCGCCGACAGTGGAGCGTTACAGCGATACCTCCGAGCGGCCGGCCGGGAGCTGGCCCGAGATCCAGGCGGCGCGGCAGTCGGAGCGGACGGAAGTGTACCTGCGCTATGCCCCCGACCGCACCCCCGTGATCACGGCGGCGACCCCGGTGGGTGACAAGGGCGAGGTGCTGCTGACCTTGCGCAATGCGCTCGACGTGACGCAATCGGTGCGTGATGCCCGCCAGACGCTGGTGATCATCATCGGCATCGCCCTGCTGCTGTCGGTCCAGCTCTCGCTGTTTCTCGCTCGCACCATCGTCCAGCCACTGCGGGCGCTGGTGCGAGCGGCCGTGCGCGTGCGGCTCGGGCGCGAGCGCGAGGTGGTGGTGCCGCGCCTGCCCGATCGTGGCGACGAGATCGGCCTTCTGGCGCGCGCGGTTTCGGACATGACCACGGCCTTGCGCCAGCGGATCGACGCCGTGGAAAGCTTTGCCGCCGACGTTGCACACGAGCTCAAGAACCCGCTCGCCTCGCTTTCCAGCGCGCTCGAGACGATGGAGCGGGTTGAGGAACCGGCACTGCGCCGCCAGCTTTCGGACATTGCCGCGCATGATGTGCAGCGGATCGACCGCCTGATTACCGAGATTGCGGACGCGAGCCGGATCGATGCGGAGCTGAGCCGCGCGATGTTTGTCGCGGTGGACCTCGCCTTGCTGGCCTCTCAGGTGGTGGGTGCGCGCGATGTGCGGGCCTGCGCCACCGTGCCGATCAGGATGGTGCGGCTGGACGGCGAGACGACCGTGCCGGGCGACGCCGCGCGGCTGGAGCGCGTGCTGGAGAACCTGCTCGACAACGCGGTCTCGTTCTCGCCGACGGGTGGCTGCGTCGACGTCAAGGTCTGGGGGGATGGGGACTGGGCGCATATTGCGGTAAGCGATCAGGGCCCGGGCGTGCCCATGGCGGAACGGGACAAGGTGTTCGAACGGTTCCATTCGGTGCGGCCGGCCGAAGAGGCGTTCGGCGCGCACAGCGGCCTTGGCCTTGCCATCGCACGGACGATTGCCGAGGCGCATGACGGGACGCTGACGATCCATGATCGGCCCGATGGCAAGGCCGGGGCCTACTTCCTGCTGAGCATTCCCCTCGCGGTCGAGGAGGAAGCGGAGTGAGCCGGGCAGTGCAACTGACCTGCGTGGCGATTGGCGGGAGGGGCCTGCTGATCGCTGGAGCGCCGGGGACGGGCAAGTCGAGTCTCGCCCTGGCGCTGATCGATCGCGGGGCAGTGCTGGTCGGCGACGATGGGGTGATGGTGGAGGCCAGGGAGGGGCGCCTGATCGTTGCCGCACATCCCAATACGGTCGGCAAGCTGGAAGTGCGCAACCTTGGCATTCTTGATTTTCCCGTCTCGGCGCCGGTCCCAGCTGCATTGCTCGTGCAACTGGACAGCACCGCACCGCGGTTCATCGAGCAGGCGCAAGCGTATGAAATGGAAGGGATAAGAATTCCTTGCGTGGCACTCTGGCCGGAGTCGCCTGTGTTGCCGCTGCGCGCGGAGCTGGCGCTTGCCCGCTATGGGTTGACGTTTTCCTGATTGGGGACAGGTCCATTTTGCGGACTTTCCAAGCGTGCGGCAAAGGCGCAAAGCGGGCTTCCGATGGCGCAAGACTCAAGCTCTCCAGGCTCCGGCCCTCAGCGCATTCTCCTCGTCACCGGCTTGCTCGGCGCGGGGAAGACGACCGCGCTGCGCACGCTGGAGGATCTGGGCTGGGAGGCGATCGACAACTTCCCGATCCGCCTGCTCGATCGCCTGCTCGAAACCGAACCGGGATCGGCGCGGATGGAATCGGGCGCGCCCATGGCGATCGGCTTCGATACCCGCACGCGGGGGTTCGATCCGGCCAGGACGATCCAGCTGGTCAAGAAGCTCTCGCAGCGCAAGGACATCGAAGTCACCACCCTGTTCCTCGATTGTGGCGGGGCTGAACTCGAGCGGCGCTACAACGAAACCCGCCGCCGCCACCCGATGAGCGAGGACAAGCCGGCCTCGACCGGGATCATGGCCGAGCGCGAACTGCTCGAGCCGCTGCGACGCTGGGCCGATGTGGTGATCTCGACCACCAGCTTCACCTCGAACGACCTGCAGCAGGCGATTCGCGACCAGTTCGGCGATGTGACCGCCTCTGCACCGACGCTGACGATCAGCAGCTTCGGCTTTTCGCGGGGCACGCCGCCGCTCGCTGATCTGGTGTTCGACATGCGGTTTCTTGCCAACCCGCACTGGGTGGACGAACTGCGGCCGCAGACCGGGCAGGACCCGGCGGTGGGGGACTATATCCGGCAGGACCCTGCTTTTGCCGAGGCTTTCCAACGGATTCGCGATCTGCTGCTGCTGCTGCTTCCGCGCTATCGCCAACAGGGCAAGGCATATGTCCACGTGGCATTTGGCTGTACCGGCGGCAAGCATCGCTCGGTGTTCATGGCCGAGCAGATCGCTTCAGCCTTGCGCGCGGAAGGATTTTCACCCACATTGCTGCATCGCAACCTCGCGTCGCGCGCGGCCGATCTGCTTGAAGGTCGGAAAGCTTGAGACAGCGGGGGATAACAAGGATGGGCGGGGCAGCACTGGAAGCCATGCGTTTTGATTCCCAGTCGTCTTGCGCGCCCTGCAATCCTGCCAAGCTCGCGTTCATCGCCAGCAGTGCAGATTGCCCGGCCGCACTTCGGAGCCTGCCCCTTTCATGATCGGTCTTATTCTGGTTACCCACGGCGCTCTCGCCGACGAGTTCATCCATGCGATGGAGCATGTCGTCGGCCGGCAAAGCGACGTGATCGGAGTGTGCATTGGTCCCAACGATGACATGGAGAAGCGCCGCAAGGAAATCGCCGACGCGATTCGGCGCGTCGATAGCGGCGGAGGCGTGATCATCCTGACCGATCTGTTCGGTGGAACGCCCTCGAATCTTGCAATCTCGCTGATGCAGGCGGGGCGCGTCGAAGTGATTGCCGGGATCAACCTGCCCATGCTGATCCGCCTCGCAAAGGCGCGCAATTGCATGGGTGTAAAGGAAGCGACAGCCGCCGCGCGCGATGCGGGGCGGAATTACATAACGATCGCTTCGGAATTCTTAGGGCAGGATGCATGAGATGGCTGAACAGGGTTACGTCACCCGGGAGACAGTAACGATCGTCAACCAGCGCGGTCTCCATGCACGGGCCAGCGCCAAGTTCGTCAACGCGGTGGCCAAGCTGCCCGCCGGGTTCGAGGTGACCGTGGCCAAGGACGGCACCGATGCCGCCGGGGCTTCCATCCTGGGGTTGATGATGCTGGGCGCGGCGAAGGGCGATACGGTGGATGTGAGCGTAGCTGGCCCTGAAGGCGAGGCAGACGCGATCCTGATGAAGCTGACCGGCCTGATCAAGGACGGCTTCGGCGAAGACTAACGGTTGCTGCGACCCGCTCAGTCGCGCATGGGGATGCCATGACGCGCAAGATCATCACCGGCTATTCCAACCCGACGGTAAAGTTCGTCCGCTCCCTGCGCGAGAAGAAGCACCGGCGGCGCGAGCGCAAGTTCCTGGCCGAGGGGCTGCGCCTGCTGACCGATGCGCGTGAGGGGGGGCGACTGCCGGAAATCCTGCTCATGGCGCAAGGGCGCGAAGGGCACCCTCTGCTTGACGAGCTTGAGGCGGATGTCGCCCGCGCCGGGGGCGAGGTGATCGAGCTGCCGCTGGACATCCTGGCCAAGGTGACCGGCAAGGAAAATCCGCAGGCCGTTGCAGGGGTGTTTGCCGAGTGGGACACTTCGATCAGTCTGATCGACCGCAATGCCGCGCCGATCTGGCTGGTTGCGCACGCCATGCGCGATCCCGGCAATCTCGGCACGATGCTACGGACGGCGGACGCGGTGGGGGCAGGCGGGCTGATCCTGATCGACGATTGCGTGGATCCGTTCTCGGTCGAAGCCGTGCGCGCCAGCATGGGCGCGATCTTTACCGAGCGGCTGGCGCAGGCGCGGTGGGACGAATTTCTCGGCTGGTTGCGTCAGGGCGAGGGACAGCTTGTGGCGGCAAGCTTGCGAGAGGCCGTGCCCTATCGCGGCGCGCCCTACGCCAGCCCATGCTTCGTGATGGTCGGCAATGAATCGCGTGGGCTGCCTGAAGATTACGAGATGGCCTGCGACTTGCGCGTGACCATGCCGATGAAGGGGCGCGCGGACAGCCTGAACGCGGCGGTGGCAGGGGCTGTGCTGGCCTACGAAGTACTTGCCAGCCTGCCTGAATAACCACGTACCAACCGGTTAATCGCACGCTCAGTCGCGCGGGAGCATGGGTAGCCTCATGCGCTCGACTCTCGCCTTTCTCGCGGTTTCGGCCTCGCTCCTGGCGGGTTGCGCCACTGCGCCTTCGGGTAGTGCGGGGCTGGCCGGTACGGCTTGGACGATCCTGCGCGTGGATGGGGCCGCGCCGGTTGCGCCCGAGAAGGCCACCTTGAAGTTCGAGGACGGGCGGCTGAGCGCAAGCGTCGGCTGCAACGGCATCGGCGGCGACTATCGCGTCGATGGGCAGAGGTTGGTCGCTGGCCCGCTCATGGCGACGCGGATGTTCTGCGAGGGTCCGGTGTGGCAACAGGAGGAGGCGGTCAACGCATTGTTATCTGCCGCACCCGAGATCGAGCGCCGCGGACGGACGATGCGGTTGGTGTCCGGCGGACATGCGCTCGACCTGGAGCTGACGACCGGCTGATCAATCCCCGGCGATGAAGGCGGTGATCTGCCACTGACCCTGCTTGGGTTCGGCAATCAGGCGATAGTCGAGCAGGCTGCGCAGCTTGGCCGTTTCGATGTAGCCTTTGGTTCCGTCATGCGTGGTAACGCGGATCGCTCTGGCTTCACTGTCGAAGTCCATCGGATCTATGCCGACAATGCTCCAGCCTGCTGGCGCCAAGGGTTTGCCGCCCGGTTTATCCCGCATGGGCGTGTCGTCGCCGAGCACCAGCATCGCACTGTAGCTGTCGATGTCTTCCGGCACGTTCCAGAAGACCCATGGCATGGCGGCCAGCCCGCCCTGCACGGCGCAGCCCAGCGGCAACATCGCTTCGAGTTCAAGCCACAGTTTCGTCTCGGGATCGTTGAGACGCTTGACCAGTTCGGCAGGCCCGCTGCCGCCCCCATAGTCCAGCGCGATATCGGGTGCCGCGAGCTTGGACATCGCTTGCGCGTCCCGTTTCAGGATCGCGGCCACCAAGGCCTTGTGAAACGCGGGCCAGCCTGGCTGCTTCAGGCATTCGTCCCGCGGCGCGTAGCGGGCTTCCTGCACCGTAGCAGGCGCAGGGGTGGCAGACTGGCTTGCTTCAGGTTCGGGCTCCACCACTGGCTCGGAGGCCGGCGGGGGCGCTGGCGGGGCCGGATAGGGTTCACTAGCGCTTGGCGACGCTTGAGGCTCGCTCCCGCTCCCGCACCCGGCCAGAGCCGCCAGTGCGGCAGTGGCGAAAAGGAGCCGGGCGAGCCTCTGTGTCATTCCGCAGCGACGTCTCCATCGTCGTTGGCAATCGCTGCGAGCGGCACCGGTTCTGCCTCAGCATAGCGCGGGGCGGCTTCGACAAGAGGCACTTCCTCAAGCTCGCGCTTGCCGATCTCGATGTGCTTGTCCTTCAGGCGGCGACCAGCCGACAGCACGTTGCGTTCGAAGCTGCCGACGAACTTGTTGTAGTTGCTCACTGCACTGTCCAGCCCGTTGCCGACGCGCTTGAGGTGTTCGGCGGCGACGGCAAGGCGATCGTAAAGCTCGCCGCCCATCTTACCGATCTCGCGCGCTTCGCGGGCCAGGCCGTCCTGCCGCCAGACTTGGGCCACGGTGCGGGCAATGGCGACGAGGTTGGTCGGGCTGGCCAGCAGAACGCGCCGTTCGAAGGCGAAATCCCATAGCGAGGGGTCACGCTCCAGCGCGGCGGCAATGAAGTGTTCGCCGGGAACGAACATCAGCACGTAGTCCGGCGCCTCTTCGAACTGCGACTGATAGGACTTGGCGCCCAGTGTCTGGATGTGGTTGCGCATCGACTGGACGTGGGCGTTCAACGCGATCTTCCGCGTATCGTCGTCCTCCGCCTCGAAGGCATCCTGATAGGCATTGAGCGAAACCTTGGCGTCGATCACCAGCAGCTTGTTTCCGGGAACGCGGACGATGGCATCCGGGCGCAGGCGGCCTTCGTCGGTATCGACCGAATGTTCCGTGATGAAATCGGTGTGTTCGGACAGGCCGCATTGTTCCAGCACGTTGCGCAACTGCAGTTCGCCCCAGCGCCCGCGAGTTTTCGGGCCATTGCGCAGCGAGTTGCCGAGTTGGGCGGCTGCGGCACGCACTGCTTCCTGCCCATCGCGCATCGACTGGATCAGACCGGTCAGCTGGCCAAACGAGTCCACGCGCTGCTTTTCGAGGCTCTGCACCTGTTCCTCATAACTGCGCAGCCGCTGGTCTACAGGGGCGAGCAGGGACTTGAGGCGTTCGGCGCTGGTCTTCTCGCTTTCCTCGAAACGGGCATGAGCACGGTTGAGAAAGGCTTCCTGCGCCTTTTCCAGCACCTTGTTGCCAGCATTCTCGAACTCCTTGCGCAGGGCCTCCTGCGCCTCGATCAGCAGGCGCTTCTGTTCGGCGAAGTTCTCGGCATCGGCCTTCATGCGCTCAAGCTCGGCGCGCAATGATTCGCGCTCGGCCCGGACCTGAGCAAGTTCGGCGCGGACCTGATCTGCATCGGCAGCGCGCTGGCGGGCGGCGGCGAGAGCAGGGGCCAGTTCATCGCGCTGGCGGCGAACATCCTGCAGTTCGGCAAGGCCGGATTCCAGTGCCTTGGCGCGCTCCACCGTGGCAGCGAGGTCGACCGTCATCGCCTTGACCGTGCCTTCGTGGGCCTTGGCCTCGGCATCGCGGCTGTCATGGCGGGACCAGCCGATACCAAGCCCGATCACAAGCGCTACGATGACGAAAAGGGCAGATTCCACGGAATTCTCCAACAGGAACGAAATGGGAACCTACCGTGACGCGCCAATTGGCGCAACCGATTCAGCCGGCGTGTTCCACAGGCAGGACGGGGCGCGGAACGGAAAGGAGCGCGACCCGCTAAGCCCTTGCGAACGAAGGAGAGCGCCCATGTCGATCGAGAAGATGATTTCGGAACACCCGCAGGTGGGTGACAACTACAACGCCACGCTGGGGTTGGCAGTGAAGCATGCGATGTATTGCTCCGCGATCTGCAATTCGTGCGCAGATGCCTGTCTCGCCGAAGCGATGGACATGGATCAGTGCATCCGCACCTGCCTGGATTGCTCTGATGTCTGCGCCGCGACGAGCCGCATTGCCACGCGCCGCACGGGATCCAACCGCGAGTTGATCCGGGCGCAGCTTGCCGTGTGCATCAAGGCCTGCGAGATTTGCGAGGCGGAGTGCGCGAAGCATGACCACGCCCATTGCCGCCGTTGCGCGCAGATGTGCCGCGAATGCGCCGACGATTGCCGCCGGGCACTCGAAGATCTGGATCGTGAGGTGCATGAGGCCGCGTAACGCGGCCTCATCAGGTCACGCCGCCTTGCGCAGCTTTTCCAGCTTTTTCAGCGCCATGTTGCGCTTGAGGCGCGAAAGGTGGTCTATGAACAGCACGCCTTCGAGATGATCCATCTCGTGCTGGAGGCAGGTGGCCATCAGGCCGTCCATTTCCTCCTCGTGCGTGTTTCCGTCGAGGTCCTGCCAGCGCGCGCGGATGCGGGCAGGGCGCTCGACCTCGGCGTAGATCTCGGGCACGGAGAGGCAGCCTTCCTGATAGAGGCTGTGCTCTTCAGATGGATCGAGGATCTCGGGGTTGATGAAGACCCGCGGTTCCTTCTTGGTCGGCTGGTGGTGATGGTGGTGGCCATCGTGGTCGCAGGCGACGGGTTCGGCATCGGGATCATCGGGCTGAAGGTCGATGACCAGCACGCGCAGTGGCACGCCCACCTGGATCGCGGCGAGGCCGATGCCGGGGGCATCGTACATCGTCTCGAACATGTCTTCGACCAGCGTCTTGAGCTCGTCGTCGAACTTTTCGACGGGGACGGAGACCTGCTTGAGGCGCGGGTCGGGGACTTCGATGATTTCACGGATGGCCATGGGGGGCAGATAAGGAATGTGGGCGGGAGTCGCAAGAACAGCGTTTCGATCAGTGTGATCGGCGATCAGGCCACCGGGCGCCTTGCCCGCAACGCTTGCGCCAAGGTACCTTCGTCGAGGTAGTCAAGCTCGCCGCCGACCGGCAGGCCGTGCGCCAGTTGCGTGACGCGCACGGGGGCGTCTTCGAGCCGCTCGGCGATGTAATGGGCGGTGGTCTGGCCTTCGAGCGTGGCGTTCATGGCGAGGACGACTTCGTCGATGCCGCCGTGGCCCACGCGGTCGAGCAGCTGGCCGATGGTCAGGTCTTCGGGGCGCACGCCTTCCAAGGCCGATAGCCTGCCGCCGAGCACGTGGTACTTGCCGGTGAACAGGCGGGCGCGGTCCAGCGCCCAGAGGTCGGCGACTTCCTCGACCACGCAAATGGAGCGCTGGTCACGGCGGGGATCGGTGCAGATGCCGCAGGGGTTGGCGGTATCGACATTGCCGCAGACCTCGCATTCGACCAGCAGTTCCTGCACCTGGGTCAGCGCGTTGAGCAACTGGGGCAGCGCGGTTTCGCGCCGTTTGATCAGCCACAGCACGGCGCGGCGGGCCGAGCGGGGGCCGAGCCCGGGGAGGCGCGCCAATGCGCCGGAAAGTGCCTCGATCTCTTGCGATGCCATGGCAGCACAGATAGGGCCGGAGCCGACAAAC
This sequence comes from Novosphingobium sp. CCH12-A3, assembly GCF_001556015.1. Classification (NCBI taxonomy): domain Bacteria; kingdom Pseudomonadati; phylum Pseudomonadota; class Alphaproteobacteria; order Sphingomonadales; family Sphingomonadaceae; genus Novosphingobium; species Novosphingobium sp. CCH12-A3. Next base: position 12,808 of record NZ_LSIA01000242.1, read on the forward strand.
GGAAGGCCTTGCAGACAGCTTATGCGCATCATCTTCATGGGCACGCCCGATTTCGCGGTGCCGACGCTGGAAGCGCTGGTCGCTGCTGGGCACGAGGTGGTTGCCGTCTACAGCCAGCCGCCGCGTCCGGCGGGGCGGGGCAAGAAGCTCCAGCCGTCGCCGGTGCATCTGGCGGCGGAGGCGCATGGGATCGAGGTGCGCACGCCGGCTTCATTGAAAGGGGCCGAAGAGCAGACGGCGCTTGCCGCGCTGGGGGCCGATGTCGCGGTCGTGGCGGCCTATGGCCTGATCCTGCCGCAGGCGGTGCTGGACGCGCCGCGCCTGGGCTGCCTCAACGTCCACGGCTCGATCCTGCCGCGCTGGCGGGGGGCGGCGCCTGTGCAGCGGGCGATCCTTGCAGGTGACGATATGACCGGCGTGACCATCATGCAGATGGAGCGCGGACTGGATACCGGGCCGATGCTGGCCGAGGTTAAGACGCAGGTCGATGGCAAGACGGCGGGCGAACTGACTGCGGAGCTGGCCGCGAAGGGTGCCGCGCTGATGGTGCAGGTGCTCACTGATCTGGCTGCCTATCCGGCTGTGGTGCAGCCCGAGGCGGGTGTGACTTACGCCCACAAGATCGACAAGGCGGAGAGCCGGCTGGATTTCACGCGCGATGCGGTGGAGGTGGAACGGCAGGTACGGGCGTTTGCGCCGGTGCCCGGAGCGTTCTTCGAGCTTGAGGGCGAGCGGTATCGCATACTGGCGGCTGAAGTCGCTGATGCGCAGGGTGAGGCTGGCGTGACGCTTGATGACAGGCTCACCATCGCCTGCGGTTCGGGCGCGATCCGGCCTGTGCTGATCCAGAGGGCGGGGCGTCCGGCCATGGATGCGGCATCGCTTCTGCGCGGGCGGGCGATTGCGGCGGGGACCCGGCTCGGCTGATGCGGTTTGCGCTGACTCTCGAATGGAACGGCGGGCCCTATATGGGCTTCCAGCGCCAGTCGCACGGGCCGAGCGTGCAGCAGGCGGTGGAAGAGGCGGTCGAATCCGTCACGGGCGAGGCCGTGGTGCTCAACGCCGCAGGGCGGACAGATACCGGGGTTCATGCGCTGGGGATGCGAGCGCATTTCGATCTTTCGCGCGCGTTCGATCCGTTTCGCATGATGGAAGCACTCAATGCGCGGCTGCGCCTGGCGGAGCATCCGATCGCGGTGCTCGATTGCAGCCACGTGGCCGACGACTGGCATGCGCGCTTCTCTTGCATCGGCAGGTCGTACGAATATCGCATCATCAATCGCCGCGCGCCGCTGACGCTGGAACTGGGGCGGGCCTGGCGTATCGCCAAGCCGCTTGACGCTGCGGCGATGCACGCCGCGGCGCAGGCGCTGGTGGGCCATCACGATTTCACCACGTTCCGTTCGGTGCACTGCCAGTCGGCCAGCCCGTTGAAGACGCTCGACCGGCTGGACGTGCGGCGCGAGGGCGACCGGGTGATCATCGAGGCAGCGGCGCGCAGCTTCCTGCACCATCAGGTGCGCTCGATGGTGGGGTGCCTTGCGCTGGTGGGGCAGGGGCAGTGGCCGGTCGGCCAGGTGGCCGAAGCGCTGGCAGCAAAAGACCGTAGCAAATTAGGACTTAACGCGCCTGCCGAAGGTCTATACTTCGTCTCCGCAACATATCCCGGAGAGTGAAAAATGACCGATCTTCAAGGCCAGCGCATCGTCTCGCAGCTCGATCCCGACGGCACCCTGACCGTCAGCCTTGAAGACTTTACCCTGCCTGCGCCCGAGGGGCGGCAGGTGGTGATCCGCGTGGAAGCGACGCCGATCAATCCCTCGGACCTTGGTCTGCTGTTCGGCCCGGCAGATATCGAAAAGGCGGAGTTCTCGCCCGGCAGGATTGTGGCGAAGATGCCCGATCCTGCCGTCCGCGCGATGGCCGCGCGCCACGGCGCAGCCATGCCTGTGGGCAACGAAGGTGCGGGGACGGTGGTCGCAGCCGGCGACGCTCCGGAAGCGCAAGCGCTGCTCGGCAAGCGCGTGACCTGCTTCCCCGGCGGCATGTATGCGACGCTGGCCGTGGCCGATGCGGCGATGTGCCTTGAACTTCCTGAGGGCGTGACGGCGGAGCAGGGCGCTTCAGCCTTCGTCAATCCGCTGACCGCCTTGAGCTTCACCGAGACGATGCGCCACCTTGGGCACAACGCTCTGGTGCATACGGCCGCAGCTTCGAACCTGGGGCAGATGCTGGTGAAGATCTGCCAGGCTGACGGCATTCCACTGGTCAACATCGTGCGCAACGATGCGCAGGTGGCGATCCTGAAAGGGATCGGTGCCGAGCATGTCGTCGACAGTTCGAAGGCAACATTTCTTGACGACCTCGCTGCCGCGATCGGCGCAACGAAGGCGACGATGGCATTCGATGCAATCGGCGGCGGCAAGCTCGTCAGCCAGATCATGACGGTGATGGAGCAGGTCGCCAATTCGGGCGCGGCTTACAGCCGTTATGGCTCGAACAGCCCCAAGCACGCTTTCATCTACGGCGCGCTCGATCTTTCGCCGACGGTGCTGACCCGCAACTTCGGATTTTCGTGGGATGTCTCCGGCTGGCTGCTGACGCCATGGATGGGCAAGCTGGGTGCCGAAGTCGTCGAAAAGATGCGCCGCCGCGTGATGGCAGAACTTACCACGACATTTGCGAGCAGCTACAAGGCGCGCGTCACGCTGGATCAGGCGCTGACGAAGGAGGCCGCGCTGGAATACAATGCGCGGCGCACTGGCGAGAAATACCTGATCACGCCGTGACGCGGTAAACGTCCGACTGCGTAAGCCTACATAACTGGTGCACCAGCAATCCTGAACACGTGTTGTCCTATCCGGCAGGGATGGACGGGACCGCGAGCAGTGGAAGGCTGGAAAGGTTGAAGCTCTGGCTGCTCAAGCGGCCAGGCTCGCTGCTGCATCTGTTGCACTATGATATTGAACCTGGTGAGGTCGAATGGTTCGCCCGGCGCAAGCTCGAATACATCAATTCCCTGAGCGGCAACCTGTTCGAGGCGCTGCGCATGGCGCTGATGCTGGCGATATGCGCGCCCGGCCTGACCTGGCATTTCTATGTCGGTGCCGTGCTGCTGCTGGCCCAGATGCGCGTCGGCCTGACCGAACTGCGCCGAAAGGAAAGCAGCGGGCAGTACAAGCCATCGGAGATGGTCGAAATATGGGCCAAGGGCATCTGGCTGAGGGCCATATTCCTTGCCGCGTTTACCGCCTGCTGCATCATCGCCGTGCCGAGCGAGCGGATCGGGGCGCTGATCATCTACGTTCTGGTGCTGGCCCAACTTGAACTGCTGTTGCAGTTCACGATCCCGGTGGCGGGGATCATTTCCCAGACGATCTCGCTGGGACTGATGACCTTGGCGCTGCTGTTCCGGTCCGACTTGCGCGGGGAACTGATCGTGCCTGTCATGGGCCTGCAGCTGATCGCCCTGCACGTGATGCTGTTCAACCTGCACTACATGTTCGCTACGCGTATCCTGCGGACGCGGCGGCTGAAGGCCGCGGGCGAGACGATACAGGGCCTGCTCACTGCGTACGAGACCCATGCCAGCGACTGGATGCTCGAGACCGACGCCAGCGGAAATGTCGCGCTGCCGTCTGAACGATTGTGCACGGCCCTGGGGCGCGATGCGGCCGATCTTGAAGGCGTGAAGCTGGTCAACCTGCTCGTTGCAGGGCCGGAGACCGAGGCATTGCGTGAGGCGGCACGGAAGCTGAAGCCGTTCCATGACATGGTAGTCCCGATCGTGATCGAGGGGGACCTGCATTGGTGGTCGGTTACGGGCAATCCGCTTTACGAGGAGCTTCGTCATAGCGGCTTCCGTCTATTCGTTCGGGATGTGACTGATCGCTACACTGCCGAAAGCCAGGTGAGGTTCCTGGCGGACCATGACAGCCTGACCGTCCTGCCCAACCGGCACAACTTCCAGGCAAGGCTGGAGGCGGCGCTCGACGGCGTCGTTGCTGACAATCCTTTCGCCGTATTTTACGTCGATCTCGATCACTTCAAGGCGGTCAACGATACGCTCGGCCATCAGTTTGGCGACAGCGTGCTGGTCGAGGCGGCATGGCGGATCAAGTCGGCGCTGGGAGGACAAGGCTTCGTTGCCCGCTTGGGCGGGGACGAGTTCGCCTGCATCGTCGACGATTTCGATACCGTGGACGATCTGCGCGAGGTCGGCCGCGCGATAGTCGAAGCGATCAGCCAGCCAATGGAGATCGAACGCCGGACGGTGCGGATCGGAGCTAGCATCGGCATCGCGATTGCGCCCGAACACGGGGCCACGTCCGAGACTTTGCTGCGCAGCGCGGACCTAGCGCTTTACGAGGCCAAGTCACGTGGCCGAGGGTCAGCTATCGTGTACGACCCGGCGATGGAGGAGCTGAAGCAGGAGCGCGGCCGGCTTGAGCTGGATTTGCGCAGCGCATTGGCCAATGGCGAGTTCGAGCTTCACTACCAGCCTTTGCATGAGCTCGCGAGCGACCGCATTGCCGGGTTCGAAGCACTGCTGCGCTGGCGGCACCCTGAACGGGGCTTGATCCCGCCAGACGTGTTCATACCCATTGCCGAGCACACCGGCCTCATCGTGGCCCTTGGCGAATGGGTTCTGCGCGAGGCGCTGGCAGAGGCGGCCACCTGGCCTTCGGACATGACCGTGGCGGTCAACGTCTCTCCCGCACAGATGGCGGACTTCACTCTGCTCAAACAGGTGATCGCTGCACTTTCGGCGAGCGGCTTCGATCCGCACAGACTGGAGCTCGAGATTACCGAAACGATGCTGATGCAGGAGTGTGACGATCATCTGCAGCAACTGGAACGTCTGCACGCACTCGGCGTGCGCATCGCGCTCGATGACTTCGGGACGGGCTATTCATCGCTGAACTATTTGCGCAGTTTCCCGTTCGACAAGATCAAGATTGACCGCTGCTTCATCAGTGAACTCAACGCAGGCAGTGAAAGCAGTGCGATCATCGAGGCAGTGCTGGATCTGGCCAGCAAGCTGAACATGCAGACCATTGCCGAGGGCGTGGAATCCGAGGAGCAGCTTGCGAGCCTGCGGGCGCTGGGGTGCGAGCAGGTGCAAGGCTATCTGATCAGCAAGGCGATACCCGCGGAAGACCTGCCGATCAGCCGCCGGTTTGCTCGGCAAAAGCTTGAGGCCGCTGGCGCAATGCCGAGGCTGCCGGAGCTGAAGCTTGAGGATTGCCGGGTGGATCAGGAGGCCCGGCGGGCCTGAGCCCGCCGCAGCCGTCACCCGCTTCAGCCGCGGTGGGCAACGCTTTCGGGGAGGTCCTTGCCGAAAACGCGCTGGTAGTATTCGGCCACCAGCACGCGCTCGGTCTCGTCGCACTTGTTGAGGAACGAGAGGCGGAACGAAAAGCCGACATCGTTGAAGATCTGGCTGTTCTGCGCCCAGCTGATCACCGTGCGCGGGCTCATCACGGTCGAGATATCGCCGTTGATGAAGCCCTGACGGGTCAGGTTCGCAACGCGCACCATGTCGGCCACGACCTGCGGATTGAGATCGGGCACCTTCTTGCTGACGATCTCCACCTCGGTCGCATCGGGCAGATAGTTCAGCGCGACGACGAGGTTCCAGCGGTCCATCTGCCCCTGGTTGATCGCCTGCGTACCGTGATATAGACCCGAAGTGTCGCCAAGGCCCACCGTGTTGGCCGTGGCAAACAGGCGGAAATGCTTGTTCGGGCGGATCACGCGGTTCTGATCGAGCAGCGTGAGCTTGCCTTCGGTTTCGAGTACGCGCTGGATCACGAACATCACGTCCGGCCGGCCGGCGTCATACTCGTCGAAGACAAGCGCGGTGGGCGTCTGCAGCGCCCAAGGCAGCAGGCCTTCGCGGAATTCGGTGACCTGAAGGCCATCACGCAGCACGATGGCATCGCGGCCGACGAGGTCGATGCGGCTGATGTGCGCATCGAGGTTGATGCGGATGCACGGCCAGTTGAGGCGGGCTGCAACCTGTTCGATGTGAGTCGACTTGCCGGTGCCGTGATAGCCCTGCACCATCACGCGGCGGTTGTAGGCAAAGCCCGCAAGGATCGCCAGCGTGGTGTCCGGATCGAACACGTAGGTTTCATCGCGATCGGGCACGCGCTCATCGGCGCGGCTGAACGCGGGGACCTTCATGTCGATGTCGATGCCGAAGGTCTCGCGGACATCGATTTCGGTGTCGGGCGCGGCGAGCAGCGTCGTCGCGTGGCTGTTCGGAAGTTCGCTCATCGCTGCCTCGCCTATACGGGCGGGCGCGGCGCTGCAATAAGGTTTCACGGAACCTGTCCGTTAGAATGGGAGAATTTCGATGAAGCTCTACGGCGCGATGCTTTCGCCGTTCGTGCGAAAGGTGGCGGTTGTCCTTACGGAAAAGGGCATTTCCTTCGAACTCGCTCGGGGCGGGCCGGGCAGCAGCGATCCTGAGTTCCTTGCCTGCAGCCCCTTGGGCAAGATCCCGGCGATCGACGACGACGGCTTTCAACTCGCCGATTCGACCGCGATCGCGGTGTATCTTGAAGCACAATATCCCGAGCCGCGGCTGATCCCGGATGAAGCCAGGCTGCGGGGCAAGGCAGTGTTCTGGGACGAGTTCGCCGACACCGTGCTGGGCGCGTCCGGCCTGAAGATCCTGTTCAACCGCCTCGTCGGCCCGAAGCTGATCAAGACCGGTGGCGACGAGGCGATTGCCCTGCAAGGCGAGGCGGAACTGCCGCGCTGGCTGGATTGGCTGGAAACGGCTGTGCCTGATGAGGGCTGGCTGCTGGGCGAGAGCTTCAGCCTCGGCGACATTGCCGTCGCCTCGATGTTCCGCACGCTGGCCTATGTCGGCCACGGTGTCGACGCAGCCGCGCGGCCCAAGACGGCGGCGTGGTATGCCCGTGTCGCTGCGCGTCCGGCGTGGGCCGCCGTGGCGGCGCAGGAAGAGCCGATAGCGCAGCGCATCATGGCCATGTGACATCAAGGGTCCGGGAGGGCGTGCTGCGTCCTCCCGGAAACGCTTCATCGCTTTGCGCTTGCGACATACCAACTGGTTGGTATGTCTTCTTGGGTGATCCCGAATCGATCCTTTCGACCTCCGGCAGTGACCGCGAAGGACAAGCTGCTCGAAGCGGCGGTGAAGCTGATCCGATCGAACGGCTTTGCTGGCACTTCGGTCGATCAGCTTTGTGCCGAGGCCGGGGTGACGAAGGGTGCGTTCTTTCACCATTTCGCGTCCAAGGAAGCGCTTGGGGTGGCGGCGGCGGAGTACTGGTCGGCGAGCACTGGCGGGTTCTTCGCCGAGGCGCCCTTTCACGCTCTGCCCGGCCCGGTCGATCGGGTGCTGGGCTACATCGATCTGCGGATCGCGTTGATTGGCGGGCCGCCCGAGGCCTTCTCGTGCGTGGCGGGGACCTTGGTGCAGGAGGCGTTTCGGTCGAGCGCGGCAATTCGCGTCGCGGCCGAAGCCAGCATCATGGCAAATGCGAGGGCGCTCGAGGCGGATCTTGACGCAGCGGTGGCACAGTGCGGCGTAACAGGCACGACAGGGGCCAGCCTTGCGCGGCATGTCCAGGCAGTGATCCAGGGCGCGTTCGTCCTGGCCAAGACGCAGCCGGAGGACGCTGCCGCGGAATTGGCGCGAGAGCAACTGGCGCACCTGAGACGCTACTTCGCGATGTTGTTCGGGAGGGATACCGGAGAGGAGTAAAGGCCCATGTCCTATGTAGACGGGTTCGTGCTGGCGGTACCGACCGCCAATCGGGAAAGATACGAGGCAGTCGCCCGCAAGTTCGACGCCATGCTGGTCGAGCACGGAGCCTGGCGGGTGGTCGAGGCGTGGGGAGATGACGTGCCCCACGGCAAGCGCACCGATTTCCACCGCGCCACCGAAGCCACGAGCGACGAGACAATCGTGTTCAGCTGGGCGGAATGGCCTGACCGGCAAACCCGTGATGCGGCCCACGCCGCGATGGAGAAGCTCATGTCCGAAAGCGGCGAGCCGATGGACATGCCGTTCGACGGGGCGCGGATGATTACCGGCGGCTTCGCCACGCTGCTCGATCTGGGAGGGCGGGCGTGAGCCGCCCCGTTCCGTTCTGCTGGTACGAACTGATGACCGGCGATGCCGATGGCGCGGCGGAGTTCTATGGCGCTGTGGTGGGCTGGAGCTTCAGCGCGCCCGATCCGCAATCGCCGATCGACTATCGCATGATCCTGCGCAGCGATGGCGGCGGCAATGGCGGGGTGCTGCAATTGAGCGAGGCCATGCGACAGGGCGGAGCGCATCCGGCGTGGGTGCCCTATCTTGCCGTCGCCGATATCGACACAGCGCTATCGGCGATCGAGGCCGATGGCGGCCGTGCGCTGATGCCCCGGACCGATATTGACGAGGGCAGCTTTGCCATGGTCACCGACCCGCAAGGCGTGCCGTTCTACCTGATGCAGCCGCGCCCGCCCGCAAACCAACCGGGCGCCCAAAGCGACGCGTTCAAGGCCGATGGCGTGCAGCATGTGCGCTGGCACGATCTGGCCACGCCCGATCCCGCTGGCGCCAAGGCTTTCTACGGCCGGCATTTCGGCTTCGAGTTCAACAACGTGATGCCGATGGGTGAACTGGGCGAATACGCCTTCATCGACTTTGGCGCCCAGGCGCTGGGTGGCATCATGCCGCTTGTTGGCGGGCGCACGCCGGGCTGGCAGGTCTACTTCGGCGTTCCGTCTGCCCTGCAGGCCCGCGACGCCATTGTCCGGGCCGGCGGCATGATCCTGACCGAGCCGCATCAAGTGCCTGGCGGCGATTGGGTCGTCATCGCGCAGGACCCGCAGGGTGCGCAGTTTGGCGTGGTCGGTCCCAGGGGAGAATGAAGATGAGCAAGTTCACGTTCTACACGAACCCGATGTCGCGCGGCCAGATCGCACGCTGGGCACTGCACGAAGTTGGCGCGACTTATGACACCGTGCTGGTCGACTGGCAGGCCAAGCCGGAGGGCTTCCTTGCTGCCAACCCGATGGGCAAGGTGCCGACGATCGTGCACCACGCCGACGAAGGCGATCACGTGGTCACCGAATGCGCCGCGATCTGCCTGTACCTGGCGGAGGTCTTCCCGGAGGCCGCTCTGGGGCCGCAGGATCACGAACGCGCGGCTTATCTGCGCTGGACATTCTTTGCGGCTGGGCCAGTGGAGCAGGCGGTCACGGCGCGCAGCCTCGGCTTCGATCCAAAGGACCCACGGCAGCAAGGCATGGCCGGCTTTGGCAGCTATGATCGCACGGTCGATTCGCTTGCGCGGCACCTGGCTCAGAACGCCTATGTCTGTGGCGACCGGTTCACGATGGCGGACGTCTATGTCGGCAGCCACGTGGATTGGGGCGTCGGCTTCAAGTCTCTGCCCGAGCGGCCGGAGTTCCTGGCCTATCTCGATCGGGTGCGAGCGCGGCCGGCCTATGGCGAGGCGAAGGCGATTGATAGCGCACTGATCGCCGAGATGCAGTCGTGACCGTCCCTCCGCTCACCCTTTGCCTGTGGTACGATGGCGATGCCGAAGAGGCAGCAAACTTCTATGCCGCAACTTTCCCCGACAGCGAGGTCAGGTCGATCAATCGCGCGCCGACCGACTTCCCCGGCGGCTCCGCCGGCACCGTGCTCACGGTCGAGTTCACGGTCCTCGGCACGCCCTGCATGGGGCTGAATGGCGGGCCGCAGTTCCCGCATAGCGAGGCGTTCTCGTTCCAGGTGGCTACAGATTCGCAGGAGCAGACCGATCGCTACTGGAACGCCATCGTCGGCAATGGTGGTGCGGAAAGTGCCTGCGGCTGGTGCAAGGACAAGTGGGGCCTGAGCTGGCAGATTACCCCGCGGGTCCTGACCGAGGGAATGGCTCATTCCGACCCGGATGTTCGGGCGCGGGTCTTCTCTGCAATGATGACCATGCACAAGATCGATCATGCCACGATCGAGGCCGCCGCGCGAGGTGATGCCTGATGCTCGCGCTCTACGGCCATCCCTTCTCGTCCTACACATGGAAGGCGCTGATCGCGCTCTATGCCAATGGCACGCCGTTCACGTCCCACAGTCTCGATGGCGAGAACCCCGATCAGGCAGCCGCCCATGACCGGGTCCAGCAGGCCAGCCCGTTGGGCAAGTTTCCGCTGCTGGTGGATGGATCGCGCGAGGTGTTCGAAGCGACTTCGATCATCGAGTATCTTGCGCTTCACCATCCCGGTCCCGCGCCGCTTCTCCCTGCCGACGCAGACGAGGCGGTCTGGACGCGCATGATCGACCGGGTGTTCGACAATTACGTGATGAACGCGATGCAGGACAGTGTCGACGATGCGATCCGGCACGGAACCGTCTCGGCCGAAGTGCAGGGGCGCGTCGAGGAGCGAGTGACGCGCGCCTATCGCTGGATCGATGCGTGGCTGGCGGGCTATGCGATGTCTGCAACCATCAGCCTGATCGAATGCGCCGCTGCGCCCGCGCTGTTTTATGCCGATTGGGTGGTACCCATCCCCGATGACTGCGCACGCCTCCGGATCTGGCGCGCGCACCTTCTGGCATTGCCGCCGGTGGCGCGCTGCGTCGAGGACGCGCGTCGATTCCGGCATTACTTCCCCCTCGGCGCGCCCGATCGCGATTGAGCGGCAAGGAGACAGACATGCACGAGCTTTCGATCAACCGCTATATCGCGGCCAGCCCGGTCAAAGTCTGGGACGTCCTGGCCAACCGGCAGGAGGAATGGTGGTGTCCCAAACCTTGGCGCATCACCATGGTCGCGCAGGAACGTCGGCCCGGTGGTCGGTCTGCGATGGTCATGCATGGCCCGGATGGTGAGGAGATGCCGCAGGAGGGGATTTTCCTTGCCTGGGAAGAAGGCCGGCGATTCATCACGACCGATGCGGTTACGTCTGACTTCGAACCCTCCGGACCTTTCATGATCGGTATCTGGGAAGTGGCGCCGGAAGGTGATGGCACGCGCTACACTGCCAGCGCCCGGCACTGGACCGAGGAGGCGATGCAGAGCCACGCCGAGATGGGGTTCGAAGCGGGTTGGAATGCCTGTGCCGACCAATTGCAGGCGCTTGCCGAGGCCGATTGACGTAAAGGCGGGGCAGGCGCAATCTCTGTGGATGGGAGAGAGAGCGCAGGCACCGGCGCAGCTTGCCGGGCTCGATCGCGAGGCTTGGGAAGCACTGCTGGGCAATGCCTTGCCGTTCGCCGTTGGCGCAGGTGAAGTGCTGTTTCGGCAAGGCGATCATGCCGATGCACTCTACCTTGTCGAAGCGGGCCTGCTGGAGATCGCCGCGCGCATTCCGGGTGACGACAATGCGGTGATCTCGGCAATACGGCCCGGCGAGGTCGTGGGTGAGTTTGCCCTGCTTGACGATGGCCCCCGCTCGGCCCGGGTCAGGGCAGTGGAGGACACCCGCGGGCTGGTGGTATCCGGTCGCCGCTTCCGGGCGCTGCTGGCCGATGGCTCGGGCTGGGCCATGCAGCTCGGACACGCCTTGCGCCGCCTCGTGGCCGCGCGCACCCGGCAGACGTTCGAACGGATCGTGGCCGAAGGCCATTTCGATCCGCACGCGCTGCGGCAGTTGCATTCCGGGCCGGGGCCCAGCCCGTCGCGCTCCGATGCGGCTGTGCTGGCGCATGGCCTTGCGCGTCTTAAAGGCATCGGGGATATCGTGCAGGCGGGGGCACTGCTGGAAGCGCGGCGGGGCGCTACGGTGGCTGCTCCAGGGGACAGACAGGACGGTCTCTTTCTCGTCCTGCGCGGGGCAGTGCGCGCAGCGGTGCCGCGGGGCGCGATGGCAGAGCAGGTCTTCGTGTTCGGGCCCGGCTGCTTCGTCGGCCTGACCGGTCACAGCGATGGCGGGCCGCAGCCACTGCTGGTGACGGCGGCGGAACAGGCACAGCTTGTCCATCTTCCTGCCGTGACGCTTGCCGCGCTGGAAGCCGATGCGCCGCCGTGGCTGCCCGTGCTCCACGCAGCATTCGGGCGGCAACTGGTGCAGGACCAGCGCAAGGCCAACCGCCACCTCGGCCGCTCGTTGTCCTTGGCGCGTTTCAACCATGCCGGAGAACTGGGCTGATGTGCCGCATCCTGAGCTATCTCGGCACGCCGGTCCTGCTCGATGACCTGCTCTACGCGCCCGATTCCTCGCTGCTCAATCAGACGATCGGCGCGCAGATGCTGCAGATGCTTAACCTGGCAGGTTTCGGCATGGCGGCGTGGGACGAAGCAAGCCACGCACCGAACGTGCCGTTTCGTTATCGTACGACGCAGGTCGCGCTGTTCGATCGCAATCTCAAGGCGCTTGCCGGCAAGCTGCGTTCATCCGCGCTGCTCGCGCACATTCGCGGCGTGCCCTATAACTCCACGGTCCAGATCAACGAGCAGAACTGCCATCCCTTCCGCTTCGATGGCGTGCCGCTGTCCATGGCGCACAACGGCGATTTGGCAGGTTTCCGGGACATGCGCTTCGATCTTGCTCCGCACATCCGGCCGGAGTTTGCCAAGCAGATCCAGGGCTCCACCGACAGCGAATGGATCTATGCGCTGGTCGTCTCGGCCCTGCCTGATCCGGGCGGGATCAACGAGCCTGACGCCATCCTCGCCGCGATCCGCCATGCCTTGAGCGTGCTGCGTGAGGCCAGGGCGCGGCATGGGATCACGCGGTCAAGTTCGACCAACCTGATGTTCTGCGATGGCACCAATCTTGCCGCTGTCCGCTTTACTTTCGACTTCGGACACTTCGACGCGGGCGCGCTGCAGGGCAGTTCGGAGTATCTCTCGATGTGGTACACGTGCGGACGGGACTATGGCCTTCACGAAGGCGAGTGGAAGCTGATCGGCGGAGCCATCGATGCCGACAGCGTGATCGTGGCTTCAGAGCCGCTCACCCGCGACTTCGCGACATGGATCGAAGTGCCGGAGTATTCGGCGCTGCTGGTGCGGCGCGATGGGGCAAGGCGGCGGGCGGAGATTCACGCTCTGGAAGTCTGATCGGCACCTGATAGGCTTGTGCTCAGCAGTGAAGGGGAAACGTCATGAGCCTGTTCGATTCGATCCTTGGCCAGGTGGCCGGCAATGTCGATGTGAAGAACCTTGCGGCAAAGGTCGGCATCGATCCCGACACAGCCGAGAACGCGATTGCGGCGCTGGCTGCGGGGCACCAGTCGAAGGGCGACACGATCGAGACGGCGGCGGCCAACTCCGGCCTCGACGCCTCGAAACTGCAGGAGATCGTAGGCCACATCGGCGGCGAGGGCGCACTGGCCAGTTTTGCTTCGGCGCTTGGCCAGAATCCCGATGCGTTGAGCAAGGTTTCCGCCTTCCTCGACAGGGACGGCGACGGCAATCCGCTCGACGATCTTGCCGGTATGGCCAAGGGCCTGTTCAGTCGCTAACGCATTCTGATTGGCGGCACCGGCCCGCTCCCCCGGCCCGACTACCCGACAGTGTATCCTATGGGTGGTCGGGCCGGGGGAGCGGGCCGGTGCCGTATTCAAGGAATCCTGCATGCTTGATGCTGCGCTGTCCCTGATGATGCTGGCCGCGATCGCCCTTGTCGGCGGGGCTGTGTTCCTGTTCCGCCGGGGCGAACGCAAGCGGCCTGCGCTGATGCTGACGCTCGCCGGGATCATGGTGGTGAACCTGATCATCTGGACCCTGCCCGACCGCAGCGGCGCCACGCTGAAGGGCGCCGCCGAGGCGGGGCCCACGCAATAATCAGCCCAAGTGTCAGCCCAGCTCGATGCACCCGCCATCGACGCTGAGGTCTACACCGTTGATGAAGCTGGCCTCGGAACTGGCTAGGAACAGCACTGCGCGCGCCACTTCTTCCGAGGTCCCCATGCGCCCCAGGGGCACGACCGACGAGAGCATTTCGCGCATGCCTTGAATCTCCTCAGGGCTTGCATCGCGCTTGAAGATTTCGGTGTCGGTCGGGCCGGGGCTGACCATGTTTACGCGGATGCGCCGCGGCAGCAGTTCCTTGCCGACGATGCGCGCCATGGCCCGCAGGCCCGCCTTGGCTGCGGCATAGGCGACGTTGCCCGGCACAGCCGCGGTCGATCCGATCGAACCGGTAATGACGATGGCCCCGCCGTCGCGCATCAGCGGCAGCGCCTTCTGGATCGCGAAGAACGCCCCGCGCAGGTTGACGGTGTGGATCTGATCCCAGAACTCCGGGGTGACATCAGGCACCATGGCGAAGCCGCCGACCCCTGCGTTGACGAACAGCACGTCGATCCCGCCCAGTGCGTCCTCGATCTCGCCCAACGCCGCCTGGGTCTGGGCAAGGTCACCGATGTCCGAGCGGATGCACAGCGCGCTGAGTTCCTCGGCCACAGCCCGCAAGGTCTCGGCATTGCGCCCGGTGATGGCAAGCCTGGCGCCCTCGGCAGCGAACATCCGCGCGGCGGCAAGGCCGATGCCGGCATTGCCGCCGAGAATCGCCACGCACTTGTTGTCGAAGCGCTTCATCTCAGAACATCGTGTTGGTGTTGGCCGACGCTTCCGGCACGGGCGAGAGCACGTCCCAGTGTTCCATCACCTTGCAGCCTTCGACACGGAAGATATCGACCACCGCGAAGCCGCGCTTGGCTGCGGCATCACCGTTCTCCATCCAGCCGTGACTGTGGACCGCCACCAGGTTGCCGTCGGCGATGATGCGATGGATCGTGGTGCGCTGGCCGGGGTTTTCGGCGACGAATTTTTCGAGGAAGCCGATCGCGGCTTCCCGGCCGGTGGCGGCATAGGGGTTGTGCTGGATGTAACCGGGATCGACCCAGCGCTCGAACGAGGAGCGGACCTTCTTCTGGATGTAGAACTCGTCCATGAAGTTGCTGACCACCTGCTTCGGGGTCAGCTTGCATTCCGCCGCCTGCGCGGCATTGGCGGTGAGGGCAAGGGCAATTGCTGCGGTTACGAGGCGCATCGTTCTTCTCCCTTCAAAACATGCTGTTGGGGTTGACCGGCTGTGCCGGCACGTCCTGAATCACGTCCCAGTGCTCGACGATCATGCCGTTCGCCACCCGGAAGATATCCACCACGGCAAGCCCCGGATCGCCCGGCCAGCGCACCACGTGGGTGTGCGCGATGACATGATCGCCATCGACGAAGCTGCGGTGGATGGTCTGCACGGCATCGGGCGATTCGGCCCGCACGCGGTCAAGAAAGCCCTTCAGGGCTTCCACAGTCGGCTCGGCCAACGAGGAATGCTGGACGTATTCCGCTGCGATGTAGCGGTCGACTGCGCTGCTATCCATCGCGATCAGGACCTTGTGGTACATCTCCAGCACGAGGTCGTGGTTGGCCTGTTCCGCCTCTGTGCGCGCCATGCGCCTCTCCCCTTTATTTATAACAATTGGTAGAGTATGCCTTCAGCTGAGAAGGCCGTCAAAGCCTCAATGCAGTCCTGGGAGAGTCGATGACCCGCGCCGAGCTTTATGCCGTTCTTGACCGGTTCCTTGCCGCGTTGAACACGCGCGATCCCCATGCGCTGGATTGGGCACAGGGCGCGCATCATAGCGAGAACAACGTCATGCTGGAGATCGGCGATGGCGTGTGGGGCACGATCGACCGGCTGGGCGACTACCAGTTGCGCTTTGCCGACGTGAAGACGGGACAGGTCGGTTACTTCGGCACGGTGATCGAGCCTATCGAGGAATCGGCCTTCACCCTGCGCCTCGGCGTGAACGAAGCGGGCCAGATCGCCGAGTGCGAGATGCTGATCGTCCGCCAGTCCGACAGTGGCATCAAGTTCGAGAACTGCCGCTACTGGGACAAGCCGATCCTGCACCGCGAACCTGAAGAGCCGGTGTCCCGAGAGGAGATGGTGCGCCTTTCGAACGGCTACTTCGATACCCTTCAGCGCAACGACGGAACGATCCACACGAAGTTCCACCCCGATTGCAATCGCGTGGAAAACGGGGTCCAGACCACGCGCAATCCCGACTTCGCCAAGATCGTGCCGGTCTCGGCGCTGGGCTGCGAAGAGCAGTTCCGCATGGGCAATTATCGCTACGACGATGACTTGCGCGCCCGTCGCTTCCCGCTGGTGGATGAAGAGCGCGGGCTGGTGCTGGCGTTCGGTTTCATCGATCATTCCGGCCGCCTGCGCGAGTTCCAGTTGACCGATGGGCGCACGGTGAAAAGTCCGGTGTTGCGCCCGCACAGCTTTTACATCTCCGAACTGTTCAAGATCGACCATGGCATGATCGAACAGATCGAAGCGAACTTCATAACCGTGCCCTACCGCATGCCCAGTCCGTGGGACGCGCTGTGATGCGCCAGGTCCTCGCCAGTCTCTTTCTTGGTCTCGCCGCCTGCTCGCTGGGCGGCGCGACGACGCTGACCGAGGGGGCAGGACGGGAGTGGACCAGTCCCGGCGGGGACTCCGGCAAGACTCGCCATTCGCGGCTCACTGCGATCAATGCGCAGAACGTAGGCCAGTTGGGCCTCGCGTGGTCTGCCGAACTGGACACCTTCAGGGGGCAGGAAGCCACCCCGGTCGTGGTCGATGGCGTACTCTATACGTCAGGCACTGCAGGCCGCGCCTATGCTTTCGATGCGGCCACCGGCAAGCCGCTCTGGCGGTTCGAGCCAGAAGTCGACATGCAGGTCAACCGCACGGTCTGCTGTGACATGGTCAACCGTGGCGTCGCTGTGGCGCGGGGCAAGGTGTTTGTCGCTTCGCTTGATGGCTGGATGTACGCGCTCGATGCCCGGACCGGCGCGGTTGCGTGGAAGAGCGACTTCATCGAGAATCGCGCCAAAGGCGACAATTCAACCGGCGCTCCGGAAGTGGCTGGCGATGTCGTGGTCATCGGCATGGGTGGCGCCGAATATGACGTGCGCGGCTATGTCACCGCGCTGGATCTCGATACCGGCAAGCTGCGTTGGCGCTGGCACGTGGTGCCGCGCGATCCCAAGCTCGGCCCGCAGGAAACACCGGAACTCGAAGCCGCATTGAAGACATGGGACCCGAACAGCCGCTGGGACATCGGCGGCGGCGGTTCGCCGTGGGATGCGATCAACTACGATCCCGAGACCGGGCTGGTCCTCGTCGGCACCGGCAACGGCGGGCCTTACGCCACGTCGAAGCGCTCGCCCTCGGGCGGGGACAACCTCTACCTCGCCAGTCTCGTCGCGCTCGATCCGAAGACGGGGCGAATGAAGTGGCACTATCAGGAAACGCCCGGAGACAACTGGGACTTCACCGCTACCCAGCCGATGATCTTCACGCGCATGGACATCGATGGCGAGAACCGCCCGGTCGTGCTCCACGCGCCAAAGAACGGCTATCTCTACATCCTCGACCGACGTGACGGAAAGCTGCTGCGCGCCAATCCGATCGTGCGCACCAACTGGGCCAAGGGGATCGACCCCAAATCCGGGCGGCCGATCCTGGATCCCGAAGCGGCGGACTACACCACCGGCCCCAAGATCGTCTTTCCCGCCACCACCGGCGCGCGCAACTGGCATCCGGCCAGCTACGATCCCGCTACCGGTCTATACATCGGCGCGGTGCTCGACATGGGCAACCTCATCTTCATGACGCCGGGGGCCAAGCCGCTGAAGGCGCGCGGGCTCAACAACGATGCCGCGCTGATCTTCACTCCCGATGTGAAAGAGGCGCTGGCGGGCTTTCCGCCCGAGTTCGGCGATGCCGTGCGCAAGCTTCCGGCCTATCAGGAAGCGCTCAGGCAGCCTGCCACCGCGCAGATCCGCGCGATCGATCCGCTGACGGGCAAGACCGTCTGGTCTGCCGACACCGCAGGCTGGCAGGATCGCGGCGGCGTGCTGACCACAGCTACCGGCCTCACAATCTACGGTGGCGTCACCGGCAAGCTCTTCGTGCGGGAGACAAGGACGGGCAAGCTGCTCAAGGAAATCGACACCGGCACCCCGATCATGGCCGCGCCGATGACCTACGAGGTCGGCGGCGTGCAGTATGTCGCAGTCATGGCCGGGTGGGGTGGGGGCGGCTATCCTTTTGTTCCGCGCTATTCGGCCGCCTACACGCGCGGCAACATGAACCGGCTGCTGGTGTTCAGGCTGGGTGGCGGCAAGGTGCCGATGCCCGATCTGTTGCCACCGCTGGAAGTTGCGCCAGAAGCTCCGGCGCAGGCACCGGGCGTCACTGCGGCGACGATTGCCCGGGGGCAGGGGCTGTTCTTCGGCAACTGCGCCATCTGCCATGCCAACCAGCCGCGCTCGATCACGCCGGACCTGCGCCGGATGCAGCCGGGTACGCACGAGGCTTTCCGGCAGATCGTGCTCGAAGGGTTGCTGACGCCGAACGGGATGCCGCGCTGGGACGACATCCTCTCGCCCGGTGATGCCGATGCGATCCACGCCTACCTGATCGACCTGCAAGCCAAGACCCGCGCCGACGAGCAAGCCAAGCAGAAGGCCGGCAAGCCGCTCGACGGGCCGAGCCTGACGATCCTTTCGAACTACTGAGGCACCCCATGGACTTCTCTACGCTCGACACCCCCCGCCTCGAATTTGCCTTCGCCTGCCGCCTGCGCTTCACCCGTGTGCAGATGGTGCCCGACCTGCCTTCTGGCGGTATGCGAAGCGCGGTGTACGTCGACGACGGCGAGTTCGAGGGGCCGCTGCTCAAGGGCAGGGCAGTACCGAACTCCGGCGGCGATTATGCCTTCTTCCGCCCGGACGACACCGCCGTGTTCGATGCACGCTATGTGCTCGAAGTCGATGACGGCACGTTGATCTACATGCAGAACAAGGGCTTCCTGTGGGGCCGTGAGCCGGGGACGATGGACCGCCTCCGCGCCTGGGCCTTCGCCGGGGGCGAGCCCGTCCCGCATGCCGAATACTACCTGCGCGCGCAGCCCACCTTCGAGACAAGCAAGGGCAAGCACGATTGGCTGACGCGGCATGTGTTCATCGGCGTGGGCGAGCGCAAGCCGGACGGCAACTACGTCAAGTATTACGCGCTGACGTGAGGCTTGACGGCAAATCACAAGTGCTGCAAACAATAACAATTGTTAGAAAATAAGTGACGGGAGAGTCCACGCCTTGAAGCTGCACCTGCCCCCGCGCGTCAGTCCCAAGCAGTTCCAGGCGGCGATGACCGCCTTTGCCGGCGTGGTCGGCAAGGAATGGGTCATGGACTCCGACGCCGACCGCGACGCCTATGCCGATACCTATGCTCCCGGCAGCACCGAGGAGTGGCCCGCCTCGGCTGCCGTCGCGCCCGCCTCTGTCGATGAAGTGCGCGCCATCGTGCGGCTTGCCAACCAACACAAGACGCCGCTCTGGCCCGTCGCGCGCGGCAAGAACCTGGGTTATGGCACCGCCGCGCCGCGCCTGCCAGGCACGGTCGTGCTCGACCTTGGCCGCATGAACAAGGTGCTCGAACTCGACACCAAGCTAGCCTATTGTGTGGTCGAACCGGGCGTCGGCTTTTTCGATCTCTACGAGCATATCCAGCGCGAGAAGGCGCCGCTGTGGATGTCGGTGCCGGGCAATGCCTGGGGCTCGGTTTTGGGCAACGCGCTCGAACATGGCATCGGCTACACGCCCTATGGCCTGCATGCCCGCAACCTTTGCGGGATCGAGGCAGTGCTGCCCGATGGCGACCTTGTCCGCACCGGGATGGGCGCGATGAGCAACAACCCGGCCTGGCACCTCTTCCCGATGAGCTACGGGCCGACCTTCGACCTCGCCTTCACGCAGTCTAACCTCGGCGTGGTGACCAAGGCCGGCATCTGGCTGCAGCCCGCGCCCGAAAGCTCGCTTGAGATCGTGTGGGACATCCCCAAGGTCGAGGACATCGGCTGGGTGGTTGATACCATTGCGCCGCTCAAGATCTCGGGCCTGATCGACCAGAATGTGTTCATCCCTTCGTGGCTGGGCAAGATGGTTCTCAAGGGCCAGCGTCAGGACTTCTGGGACAAGCCCTCGGCCATCCCCGAATGGCGTGTGGAGGAACTGCTGAAGGAGCACAAGCTGGGCTACTGGCAAGTCGCGCTGCGCCTGTATGGCGAGGAAAGCGTGGTCAAGGCCAAGGCCGAAGTGGTCAAGGCGGCGATGAAGCGCAACCTGGCCGCCGCTCCGGAAGAACACTGGTGGCATCCTGGCGACTATATCCACGGCGTCGACACCACGATGGGCATTCCGTCGGCCGTGCCGCTGCAGATGTCCGACTGGATCGGCGGACGCGGGGCGCACATGGGCTTCTCGCCCGTTGTCCCGGCAACCGGCAAGCATGTGCTCGATCAGATGGCGCGCAGCCGCAAGATCATCGCTGATTTCGACGTCGACTTCTACGCCAGCTTCACCATCGGTGGGCGCTTTGCCAACAACGTCAACATGCTGATGTACGACCGCGACAACGCGGCTGAAGTCGTCAAGATGCGCAAGCTGTTCGATGCGCTGATCACCGAGACGGCAAAGGCGGGCTACGCCGAATACCGCACCCACCTCGGCTGGATGGACCCGGTCATGGAAACCTTCGATTTCAACAACCACGCGCTGCGCCGCTTCGGCGAGAAGGTGAAGAACGCGCTCGACCCCAACGGCATCATCGCGCCGGGCAAGCAGGGCATCTGGCCTGCCGCCTATTCCGATGCCCGTGGCAGGAGCAACGCCGGAGGTCACGGGGCATGAACCGCGCATCGCTCGTTTTCGTCGGCGCACTGGGCCTTGCCGCGACGGCCGTTCTTGCCGCGCCTCCGGGGCCGCCGCCCGGCCCCCCGCCGCCGTATCAGATGCGACCGGTTGCGCCGACCGGCGACAGGCTCAAGCCCGGTAGGGATGGCAAGGTGCTGTTCGAAGTGCACTGCGGCTATTGCCACCTGACCGGCGGCATGGGCACCAACCTGCTCACCAAGCAGCAGGTCATGGCGGGGAACTCGCCCGACAAGGGCCTGCTCGCCAATCGCACCGATCTTACTGCCGATTACGTCAAGACCGTGGTCCGCATGGGCAAGGGTGCCATGCCGCAGCAGACCAAGGTCGACCTTACCGATGCCGAGCTTGATGCCGTGGCGAAATACCTCGGGAAGGCAGGCTGATGCGCGTCTCACGCCGCTCGATGCTAAAGGGCAGTGCGCTGGCCGGAGCGGTCGCCGCAACGCCTGCGGTGGCAGCCATGGCGAGCCCCGTGCCGCTGGTGGTGTTCGACAGCCGCATTCCCGAATCCGCAGCCTTTGCTGCAGCAAAGGACACGCAGCGGGCGATCGACCTTGCTCTGGGTGCGGCTGATGTTGCGCGTGCGATCAAATTCCCGCAAGTCGTGACAGGGCTCACACGCTGGAGCGACTGGACTGCGCTAAGAGGGGTCATGGAGGCGCAGGGTCTGCGACTCTCGGAGGAGATTCGTGCTGCCGCTCCCCTCTCCGGTCGCACGCATCTTTTCCTCTGGACGATGACTGCGCGCTAGACAGTCCCGGCGCAAAGCCAGCAGTCTGCAAAAGGGGTGCGTTCCTGTCGGGACGTGCCCCTTTTAACGTGCGGTCAGCTTTCACTTGGTGAAAAATTCGAAATGGGCGTCTGCCCCACCCGCGTCTTATTCCCCAAAGCGTATTTCGACACCATGCGGGCTTGACCCGCGCTCCCGCGCAATTAGTATGTGTTACTAACAAATTCTGACACGCATCGGAATCAGGAGAGAGATGATGGAACCAGTGGGCAACGAATGGACGCGGTAACCCTTTATCACTGGGAACCCAACGCCAACTCGGGCAAGCCGATGCTGGCGCTGATGGAAAAAGGCGTGCCCTTTTCCAGCCATTACATCGACATGCTGCAGTTCGATCAGCACAAGCCGGAATACCTCGCGATCAATCCGCAGGGCACCATCCCGGCGATGACCCATAATGGTCTCGTGCTCACCGAGAGCACCGCGATCATGGAATACGTGAACGACCGGTTCGACGGGCCGGACCTCATGCCTTCGGATGCGCGTGATCGCTGGCGCGTGCGCTGGTGGATGAAGTTCATGGACCAGTGGCTTGGCCCCAGCTTCTCGATGATCGGGTGGAGCGTATTCGTCGGGCCCATGGTGCGCCAGCGTGATCCTGCCGAACTCGCAGCGGCGATCGAGCGCATTCCCCTGCCGGAACGCCGCGTCGCATGGCGCAAGGCAATCAATGGCGACTTTTCGGAAAGCGAGATGGCCGAGAGCCGTCGCCGCGTCGGTCTGGGCATCGCCAAGCTCGAAGAGGAACTGGGCAAGCGGCCCTATGTCGGCTCGCATGAGTACAGCCTGGCCGACATCAACATCTTCAACAGCACTTATTCGCTGCCGCTGTCGCAGCCAGATCTGGCGGGCAAGGACAAGACGCCGAATATCATGCGCTGGCTCAAGCGGGTCTATACGCGTGATGCGGTCAAGAGGACTTGGGCGATGGGCAAGACCGACCTTGCCAATCGCTATGGTCTGATCATGGCGGAGATCGAGGCATGAACGCGGTGCTCTACCACGGCGAGCCGAATGGCGCTTCACTGACCGTGCTTGCCGCTCTGGCGCAATCGGGACTCGACATCGAATGCCGCCCCATCGACCTGCTTGCCGGGGAGCGCCATGCGCTGCCTGGCATTGCCGATCCTGTTGCGCTCGACCTGTGCATTGAAGGCGAAGGGCCGGTGCTGGTCATCGATGGTGAGGCGATGACCGAATCCGTGTTCCTGGCACAGTATCTTGACGAGGCCGCGGGCGGGGCCGGGCTGCAGCCGATGGACGCCTATGCGCGCTGGGAAATGATGATGTGGTGCCGCCAGATCACCGAGCGCCTGTCCCCTGCAGCAGCGTTGCTCGGCAATCTTGCTTCCTCGCAGCATGCCATTGCAGCCATTCCGGCCGACGATTTCGCAACGCTGACAGCGCGCATCGTGTCGGACGATCTGCGCAACCGTTGGCAAGCGCTGAACGATGATTTGGTCGATGCCGCGCAAGTGGCCGACAGCGAGACCAAGATCGTCGCCGCCGTCGAGCGCTGCGAGAAGCAGCTGGCCGATGGCCGTGCATGGCTGATGGGCGGCTTTTCGATCGCCGATCTCGTCACCTATTCCTGGCTGGCCGGGATGCAGCTTCTGCGGCCGGATGCCTTCGCCGCTGCTCCCCTCACCACCGCTTGGCTCGCCCGCATGGCCGAGCAGAGCTGCGTAAAGGCGGCATTTGCCAGGTCGACCGTTTCCGAACCGCTCCGCGCCTGGGCGCCGGGGCCAGAAATCAATCGTTGGGGATAACCAATGCGCGCCATCGACTACTTTGACCGCGGCCACGATCGCGATCCACAGCGTCTCGCCATCGTCGATACCGAGACGGGTCTTAAGCTGACCTTCGCCGAAACCAAGGCCCTGTCCGAACGCATCGCTGCGGCTCTGCAGAAGGGCGGTTTCGAGAACCAGGA
Source organism: Novosphingobium sp. CCH12-A3 (assembly GCF_001556015.1). Taxonomy (NCBI): domain Bacteria; kingdom Pseudomonadati; phylum Pseudomonadota; class Alphaproteobacteria; order Sphingomonadales; family Sphingomonadaceae; genus Novosphingobium; species Novosphingobium sp. CCH12-A3. The sequence goes on from NZ_LSIA01000242.1 coordinate 36,230, forward strand.
CTGCCTCGGTCTCTATGGTCCGAACGATGGCATGCTGCTCGTCGTCCTGCTGGCGATGTGGCGCGCCAACGGCAAGTGGATCCCGGTCAACACGCGCAACGCCATCGACGCCAACGCGGCCTATATCAACTACGTGCGCCTGAAGTGGCTGGTCTATCATTCGTCCAAGGCCGACGAAGTACAGCAGCTCAAGAACCTCTGTCCGACGCTCCAGCACTTCGTCTGCCTCGACAAGCGCATGGGCGATGACCCGAGCCTCGAGGAATTCATGGCCGGTGTCAGCGAGGCCGATTTTGTCGAGCCCGAGATCGATGCCTTCGGCAACCTGATGGACATGGTCGGCATCTTTCCCACCGGCGGCACCACCGGCCCTTCGAAGGGCGCCAACGTAACCAACCTCGGCTGGGGCACGATGATCGAGACCGCTGCCGATGGCATGGGCGGCCGCACCGACTCCCCGGTCGCGCTCGTTTCAGCGCCGATCACGCACGCTGCTGGCCCGATCGCGCTTTCGACGCTGAGCCTCGGCGCAACGCAGGTGATCCTGCCCGGTTTCGACGCCGAGCGCGTGCTGCGCACGATTGCGGAGTACAAGGTTACCCACATGTACCTGCCGCCGACGGCGCTGTACCAGCTGCTCGCCTCGCCGGAACTGGGCGATCATGACTACTCCAGCTTGCGCATCTTCATCCTCGTCGGCTCGCCCTGCAGCCCGGAAAAGCTGCGCCAGGCAGTGGAGGTGTTCGGACCGGCGATGTGCCAGTCCTACGGTCAGGTCGAATGCCCCATGATCGTGGCGTGGTTCCCGCCCGAGGACGTCGCGAAGTTCGCCACTTCCGCACCGGAAAAGCTCGCCGCCTGCGGCAAGCCCACCCGCTCGATCAAGGTCGCGCTGCTCGACGATGATGGCAAGGAGGTGCCGCTGGGCGAGGCGGGCGAAATCTGCGTGCGCGGCGCGCTGGTCACGCATTCCTACTTCGAAAAGCCTGAGGAAACCGCCGAAATCCGCAAGTTCGGCTGGCATCACACCGGTGATGTCGGCAAGTTCGACAAGGACGGCTACCTCTACATCGTCGACCGCAAGAAGGACATGGTGGTTTCCGGCGGCTTCAACGTGTTCACCGCCGAAGTCGAAGCTGCCGTGACAGAACTGGCAGCAGTGCGCGAGGCCTGCGTATTCGGCATTCCGCACGAGAAGTGGGGCGAGCAGGTCCATGCGGTGGTCGTGGCCGAGGGCATTACCGAGGCAGAAATCATCGCCTATGCCAAGGATCGCCTCGGCGGGGTCAAGGCGCCGAAATCTGTCACGTTTATCGACTCGATTCCGCGCACTGCTGCGGGCAAGATGGACAAGAAGGCGCTGCGGGTTCCCTATTGGGGTAACGCCGATCGTATGGTCAACTGATCCGGAAAACGGACAGTCGGGAGAGAGCTGCATATGCGTTTGAAGGTCTTAAGCCTGATGGCCGCACTGCTGCCGCTGGCAGCGTGCAACATCAAGAGTGATGGCGACACGGTCGCTGTCGCTTCCGCAGGCGTCACCGATGCGATGATCGCGCAAGTGCCCGAAGGCGAATGGCTGAGCTATGGGCGCGATTATGGTGAACAGCGCTTCTCCCCGCTGACCCAGGTCAACGACAGCAACGTCGGACAGCTTGGCCTTGCATGGTTCCATGATCTTGAAACGGCGCGCGGGCAGGAGGCCACGCCGCTGATGCACGACGGCACGCTCTACATCTCGACCGCATGGTCGATGGTGAAGGCGTTCGATGCCAGGACCGGGGCGCTCAAATGGTCCTACGATCCCGAAGTGCCGCGCGAAACGCTCGTCCGGGCCTGCTGCGATGCGGTCAATCGCGGTGTTGCGCTTTACGGAGACAAGGTGTTCGTCGGCACGCTGGACGGACGCCTCGTTGCGCTGGATCAGAAGACCGGCAAGGTTGCCTGGTCGAAGGTCGTCGTGCCCAACCAGCAGGACTATACCATCACTGGCGCGCCGCGCGTGGTGAAGGGCAAGGTCCTGATCGGCAGCGGCGGTTCGGAGTACAAGGCGCGCGGCTACATCGCTGCCTATGACGTGAACACCGGCAACGAGGTGTGGAAGTTCCACACCGTTCCCGGCAACCCCGCCGACGGCTTCGAGAACAAGGCCATGGAAAACGCCGCCAAGACCTGGGCTGGCGAATGGTGGAAGCTGGGCGGCGGCGGAACCGTGTGGGATGCGATCACCTATGATCCCACAACCAACCTCGTCCTGTTCGGCACCGGCAACGCCGAGCCGTGGAACCCCGCTGCGTCCGGTCGTGAGGGCGACAGCCTCTACACCTCGTCGATCGTCGCGGTAAATGCCGACACCGGTGAATATGCCTGGCACTTCCAGGAAACCCCGGAAGACCGCTGGGATTTCGACTCCGCCCAGCAGATCACTCTGGCGGACCTGAACATCGGGGGCCAGCAGCGCCATGTCGTGCTGCATGCCCCGAAGAACGGCCATGTCTACGTGCTTGATGCCAAGACCGGCCAGTTCATCTCGGCAACGCCTTTCGTACCGGTCAACTGGGCGACGGGCATCGATCCCAACACAGGCAAGGCGACAGTCAATCCGGCCGCCCGGTACGAAAAGGGCGCGCCATTCGTCAGCCTGCCAGGCGCTGTGGGTGCCCACTCGTGGCAGCCGCAGAGCTTCAGCCCGAAGACCGGCCTGCTCTACCTGCCGGTCAACAACGCCGCATTCCCCTACGCCGCGGCGAAGGACTGGAAGGCCACCGACATCGGCTTCCAGACTGGCCTCGATGGTTATGTCACTGCAATGCCGGCCGATGCCAAGGCCCGCTCCGCCGCGATGAGCGCAACCACCGGCACGCTCGTCGCTTGGGACCCGGTCGCCAAGAAGGCTGCGTGGAAGGTCGAACTGCCCAGCCCGTCAAACGGTGGCATTCTCTCGACCGCCGGCAATCTCGTCTTCCAGGGCACTGCAGGCGGCGATTTCGTCGCCTATAGCGCCGACAAGGGCAAGCAGCTCTGGTCGTTCCCGGCGCAGAGCGGCATCATTGCTGCGCCCATGACTTATGCGATCGACGGCGAACAGTATGTCGCCGTGATGGTCGGCTGGGGCGGCGTGTGGGACGTTGCCACTGGCGTCCTTGCCCACAAGGCCAAGAAGCAGCGCAACATCAGCCGCCTCGTCGTGTTCAAGCTCGGCGGGAAGGCCAAGATGGTCCTCGACCCGCCGCCGTTCACCGGCACGCCGGAACAGGTCAAGGCTGGTGGCGAACTCTACGGTCGTTACTGCAACGTCTGCCATGGCGATGCGGCGGTTGCCGGCGGTGTGAACCCGGACCTGCGCCACTCTGCTGCGCTCAACGCTCCCGAAGCCATCCGATCGGTTGTCATAGACGGCGCGCTGCAGCACAACGGCATGGTGTCGTTCAAATCGGCGCTCAGGCCAGAGGATGCAGACAACATCCGCCAGTACCTCATCAAGCGCGCCAACGAGGACAAGGCTCTGGAAGCGCGCTGACAAGAATGCTATATCTTATAGCAATCATAACGAGTGGAGAGATTCATGACGCATCTTTATCCCAACCTGATCAATGGCGAGCTGGTCACGACCGCAGAGTCGCTTGAAGTCGTGAACCCCGCGAACGAGCAGGTCATCGGGCGGGTCCCCGCCTGTGGTGCCGAAGAACTGGACCGCGCTGTGGCTGCTGCCCGCGCTGCCTTCAAGACCTGGTCGAAGACCCCGGTTGACGATCGGCGTGCCGTGATCCGCAACATGGCGGCGGCGATCGAGGCCAATTTCGATGAGCTGTACCGCCTGCTCACCAGCGAACAGGGCAAGCCGCATCATCAGGCGCAGGGCGAGATCCACGCTTGCGCCGGCATCATCAGCGCCCAGTCCACGCTGACGCTGGAAGAGACGATCAACGAAGATAGCGACACCCGCCTGAGCCGCACGCGCCGCGTGCCGGTCGGCGTCGTCGCCGGCATCGTGCCATGGAACTTCCCGCTGCTGATGGCCGTCCAGAAGATTGCGCCCGCGATCCTCACCGGCTGCACCATCGTGCTCAAGCCTTCGCCGTTCACGCCGCTGACCACGCTCAAGTTCGCCGAACTGATCAAGGACATCGTGCCGGCTGGTGTCGTTAACATCATTACCGGCGAAGACGCGCTCGGCCCGATGATGACCTCGCACCCGGACATCGACAAGATCACCTTCACCGGCTCGACCGCAACCGGCAAGCGCATCATGGAAGGCGCCTCGAAGGACCTCAAGCGCATCACGCTGGAACTGGGCGGCAACGACGCTTCGATCGTCCTGCCCGATGCCGACGTCGAAAAGGTTGCCGAGCAGCTCTTCTGGTCGAGCTTCACCAATGCCGGCCAGATCTGCGTGGCCGCCAAGCGCGTCTACATCCACGAGGACATCTACGACGACCTGTCGAAGGCCATCGCCGAATACGCCAAGACCGTGAAGGTCGGCGACGGCTCGGAGCAGGGCACCGGCGTCGGCCCCATCCAGAACAAGAAGCAGTTCGAGCGTGTCTGCGAACTCATTCAGGACGCCAAGGACAACGGCTACAAGTTCCTCGTCGGCGGCGATGTCGATCCTTCCGGCTCTGGCTACTACGTGCCGATCACGATCCTCGACAACCCGCCCGAGGATGCGCGCATCGTGGCTGAGGAGCAGTTCGGCCCGGTCATGCCGCTGATGAAGTTCTCCAGCGACGACGAAGTCATCGCCCGCGCCAACAATTCGGAATATGGCCTTGCCGGCGCTGTCTGGACCAAGGACACCGAACGCGGCGTGAAGATCGCCGAGCAGCTTGAAACCGGCACGGTTTGGATCAACGAGTTCCTTCACCTTTCGCCCTTTGCGCCGTTCGGCGGACACAAGCAGTCCGGCTTTGGTGCGGAATATGGCATCGAGGGCCTGAAGGAGTTCACCTACAGCCAGGTGATCACGGTCAAGAAGGACGCGCTGGTCTGATCCGCGCCTGAATATCGAGCGTAGCCCTGTCGTTTCGCGGCAGGGCTGCCTTGATGCTTGCAAAATTGAAGGAAAAGAGCGGTGCCCATCGACATTTCGAAGATCAAGGCGATCGACGTCCACGTCCATGCCGAGGTCTCGTGCCACGATCCGGAAGATCCCGTCATGGGCCAGTTCTTCGACGCCGCTTCGGCTTACTTCAAGGCCCCGCGCGAGCGGCCAAAGATGCCCGAGATCGTCGAGATCTATCGCGAGCAGCAGATCGCCTTCTGCATGTTCACGGTCGATGCCGAATGCGGCATGGGTGCCAAGCGCGTGTCGAACTACGAAGTTGCCGAAATGGCGGCCAAGAACGACGACATCTGCATCGCCTTCGCCTCGATCGATCCGCACAAGGGCAAGTACGGCGCGCGCGAAGCCCGCGATCTGATCGAGAACTTTGGCGTGAAGGGCTTCAAGTTCCACGGCATTGCCCAGAACTGCCACCCGGCCGACCGCGTTGGCTATCCGATATACGAAGTCATTGCCGAGTATGGCCTGCCCGCGATTTTCCACACCGGCCATTCCGGCATGGGCACGGGGATGCGCGGCGGTGGCGGCATGCGTCTCAAGTACGGCCAGCCGATGCTGGTCGATGATGTCGCGGTCGATTTTCCCGACATGAAGATCATCCTCGCCCACCCGTCGTGGCCATGGGTGGATGAAAGCCTGTCCATGGCTTTGCACAAGGACAACGTGTTCATCGACCTGTCGGGCTGGAGCCCTAAGTATTTTGCGCCGCAGATCATCCAGTACGCCAATACGCAGCTCAGGAAGAAGATGCTGTTCGGTTCGGACTTCCCGCTGATCCACCCTCAGAAGTGGATCGATGCGGCGCTGAAGGTCGGCTTCAAGGAAGAGGTCATGCCGGGCATCATGAAGGACAACGCCGCGCGCCTGCTGGGGCTGGCCTGAGCCTGCCTGATGGCCGATCCTGACGACATCCGCGGCTGGCAGAGGCTTGATGCGGAAATTACCACGTCGGGCCGGATCGAGGACAAGGACGTCATGCGCCTCGCCGATCTGGGCGTAGCGCATGTCGTCAATCTCGCGCTGGAGACTCATCCCGAAGCGCTGGCCGGGGAAGGGGACAAGCTTGCCGCGCAAGGCATTGCCTATACCCACATCCCCGTTCCGTTCGACGCACCGGGCGAGGACCACTTCGCCGCTTTCGTGAAGGCGGTGGAGGAAGGACCCAGGCCGGTCCACGTCCATTGCATCATGAACTGGCGCGTCTCGGCGTTCTTCTACCGCTACAACCGCGACCGTCGCGGCCTTGCGGAGCCCGTCGCGCGCGCGCTGATGGAACGGCAATGGTCTCCCGAAGGCCATGACAGCAAGGAAGCCCGCGTCTGGGCGGAATTCATCGCAAGGACCCCCGAGTGATCGATCTTTCGGGCAAGCACATCGTCATCACTGGCGCCTCTACCGGCATCGGGCGCGCGACTGCGACCATCTGCACGCAGGCGGGCGCACGCGTTACACTGATCGCCCGCCGCGCCGATCTGCTCGAACAGGCTGCGCGCGACCTTGGCGGCAGCACCGCCTTCGCTGCGGCCGACGTTGCAGACAAGGCCGCGCTGCATGACGCGCTCGATCATGCCATCGCTGCCAATGGCCCGATCGATGGCATGTTTCTGAACGCCGGCATCGGCGGCATGTTTGCTCCCGTCGAGCAATATACCGACGAGATGTTCGACGCCGTGATGGCGGTGAACCTCAAGGGCGTGCTCTGGGCGATCCAGCACGTGCTGCCCGCGATGAAGGAACGCCGGCAAGGCGCGATCCTCGTCACCGGTAGCCTCGCCAGCGAGCGCGGGTTGCCGATGAATGCGGGCTACGTCGCCAGCAAGCACGCCGTGCTCGGCCTTTCGCGCGCGGTCGCCAACGAAGTGGCCGAGTTCGGCGTGCGCTGCAATTGCATCGTGCCCGGGCTGATCGAGACGCCGATGCTCGATGGCCTGCCCGCCGAAGCCGCCTCGCAGATGGCCAAGGCAGTGCCGCAAGGCCGCACCGGCCAGCCCGAGGAGCTGGCCAAGGTCGCCGCATTCCTTCTGTCCGATGCCGCCAGCCACGTCACCGCCCAAAGCTGGGCGGTAGACGGTGGCATGCTCGGCACCATGCGAGTCTGATCCGATGGCCCTGAAATACTACCACGCCGAACCGCTGGCGAACTCGCTCAAGTCGATGGTCCCGCTCAAGGAGAAGGGGCTCGCCTACGAGAGCATCTACGTTGATCTGCACAAGTTCGAACAGCACCAGCCGTGGTTCACCGCGATCAATCCCGAGGGACAGGTGCCCGTTCTCGATCATGACGGCACGATCATCACCCACACCACGGTAATCAACGAATACCTCGAGGATGCCTTCCCTCACGCGCAGCCCGCCGACGCTCCATTGCGTCCGCACGATCCGGTTGGCGCGGCGCGGATGCGCTATTGGAACAAGTTCGTCGACGAGCACGTGATGAACTTCGTCTCGATGCACGGCTGGCACCGCATGGTCGGGGTCATCGCGCGCAACATCGAGAACGGCGATTTCGAGAAGCTGCTCGAAAACATACCGCTGCCCGATCAGCGCAAGAAGTGGGCTACGGCTCGCTCAGGTTTCTCGGAGGCGGACCTCGCCAACGCCACCGCCAAGATCGAATATGCCCTTGCCAAAGTCGAGGCACAGCTTGGGCAGACAAAGTGGTTGGCAGGGAGCACGTACACCCTTGCAGACATCAACTTTTATTCGCACTGCGGCATGATGGTCGAGCGTATGTTCCCCGAGATGGAAGTGGCGAGCCGCTTCCCACGCCTGTGCGAATGGCGCGACCGCGTCACCGCACGTCCCGCAGTCGCCGAAGCCCTGAAGAGCGAGGACCGCACCGCGCCGGGCCTGCGGACATGGTCGGGGCACGTTCGCTGATGGCCGGTTTTGTCCTGATACACGGTTCCTGGCACGGCGGCTGGTGTTTTGATCCTGTCGCCGAGATCCTGCGCGCGCGTGGGCATACGGTCGTGGCGCCGACGCTGCCTGGCATGGGCGGCACGGCCGGGGAAATGGCGGCGGTCACGCTCGATGGCTGGGGCGAATTTGCTGCGCAGCATTGCCGGGACCTGATGGCACAGGGCGTCGGCCCGGTAGTGCTTGCCGGACACTCGCGCGGTGGCCTTGTCGTGTCGACCGCGGCAGAGCGTGATCCAGCTGCAATGGATGCCATCGTCTATATCTGCGCGATGATGCTTCCCGCTGGCATGAGCCGCGCCGAATTCAAGGAACTCGAAGGCCCCAACCCTGCCTTCGATGCGATCATCTCCAAGGTCCACGATGGCGTCGCCACGGTTATCGATGCTGCGAATGCTGCACCGGTCTTTGCGCAAGTCTCCCCGCCTGACCTTGTCGATGCGGCGATGGGAAGGCTCATGGCCGAACCACACGCTCCTCGTTCCGAGAAGATCGCTATCACCCCCGAGCGCTGGGGCAGTCTGCCGCGCACCTACATCGAATGCACGCTCGACCGCACGATCCCGATCGAAAGCCAGCGCCGCATGATCGCGATGTCGCCTGGCGCGAACGTGGTCACGCTTGAGGCTGATCACAGTCCCTACCTGTCGAAACCGCAGGAACTGGCTGACGCGCTGGAAGCAGCGTTGCCGGCCTAATCGGCGAAGAAGTTCAGCTCCAGCAGCACGTTGTTCGGGTCTGCGGTAAAGATCTGCCGCAGCCCGATGGCTTCGACCACGTTGGTCTGGCAGTCGAGCCCCAGTGCGGCCACGCGCGCCAGCACATCGTCGTAGCCTGAGCAATTGAGCGCAACGTGATGGATCGCGCCGGTGAGCGAACCGGGCTGCACTTCGCGGTCATAGGCGCGCGGGCAATCGACGGCATTGATGTGCACGATGGCCTTGCCGCCTGCATCGTACATCCACTGCGCGTTTTGCGGGGTGAGGGGGGGCGGACCATCGCGCCGTTCCAACCCTAGCAGCGCCTTGTAGAACTCGGCTGTCTCGTCGAGTCGGTCGGTAATGATGTTGACGTGATCGAGCGCGTTGACGTGCATTGATTCTCTCCCGCAGCAAAACGGCGGCCGGAGCATGGTGCCCCCGCCGCCGTCCAATCTCAACCTTTGAAACCGCTCAGCTCTTGAACACGACAGTCTTGTTGCCGTTGACGAGAGCCCGATCCTCGAGGTGCAGGCGCACTGCTTCCGCCAGCACGCGGCGTTCCACATCGCGGCCCTTGCGCACGAGGTCTTCGGGGCTGTCGGCGTGAGTCACGGTCTCGACGTCCTGGTGGATGATCGGACCTTCGTCGAGATCTGCGGTAACGTAGTGACCGGTCGCACCGATCATCTTCACGCCGCGGGCGTGCGCCTGGTGATAGGGCTTGGCGCCCTTGAAGCTCGGCAGGAACGAGTGATGGATATTGATGCAGCGGCCCGAAAGGAATGAGGCGAGATCGTCCGACAGGATCTGCATGTAGCGCGCTAGCACCACCAGTTCTGCGCCGGTCTCGGTGACGATGCGCTTGACCTCGGCCTCCTGCTGCGGCTTGGTCTCTTTGGTGATCGGCAGGTGATGGTATGGCACATTGCCGATCAGCGAGATGTTCAGCGCTTCCTTGGGATGGTTGCCAAGGATCGCGACGACTTCCATCGGCAATTCACCGATGCGCGTGCGGTACAGCAGGTCGCCAAGGCAGTGGTCGAACTTGCTGACCATCAGGACGACCTTCCGCTTCACGGCCGTGTCGCGCATGTTCCATTCCATGCCGTAGTCTTCGGCAACCGGCGCAAAGGCCGTGCGGAAGGCTTCGATCCCGGTTTCGCCTGGATCGAACACGACTCGCATGAAGAACTTGCCGCTCAGCGAATCATCGAATTGCTGCGCCTCCCGGATGTTTCCGCCCGCTTCATAGAGGTTGCCCGTGACGCGGGCGACGATGCCCGGCTTGTCCTCGCATGACAGCGTCAAAATCAGCGATGCGCTCATCAAAATCTCTCCCGTCCTAGTCGCGTTAGGGGTGGCGCTCATTGGGCGCAACATTTCCCATTGCGAATCTCGAGGGAGATTGTATGTGTTGCATACAAGTTTTTCAACCCTGCCATTTTCAAGTCGGGAGAGTTTCACATGGCAAAGAACCTCGAAGAGGTAATCCAGCAAGGCGGCAATATCGTCGAAATGCTGCGCAACTCGCAGCTCGGTGCCTACGTCTATCCGGTCGTCGCTCCGGAATTCTCGAACTGGCGTTCGGAGCAGTGGGCATGGCAGCACAGCGCCGTGCTGTTCGACCAGTCGCACCACATGGTGAACCTGTACATTCGCGGCAAGGACGCACTGAAGCTGCTGTCCGACACCATGATCAACAGCCCCAAGGGCTGGTCGGTCAACAAGGCCAAGCAGTACGTCCCCACCACGCCTTACGGCCATGTCATCGGTGACGGCATCATCTTCTGGGAAGAAGAAGAATCGTTCACCTACGTCGGCCGCGCCCCGGCTTCGAACTGGCTGCGCTACCACGCTGCCACCGGCGGCTACGATTGCGAGATCGAGCTGGACGACCGTTCGCCGATGCGTCCGATGGGCAAGCCCGTCACCCGCAAGGAATGGCGTTTCCAGATCCAAGGGCCGAACGCCTGGGCCGTGATCGAGAAGCTGCACGGCGGCCCGCTCGAACAGCTCAAGTTCTTCAACATGAGCACGATGAACATCGCCGGCAAGACCGTGCGCACGCTGCGCCACGGCATGTCGGGCGCGCCGGGCCTCGAAATCTGGGGTCCCTATGCCGAGCAGGAAGAGATCCGCGCCGCGATCCTCGAAGCCGGCAAGGAATTCGGCCTGATCGCTTGCGGCAGCCGCGCCTATCCTTCGAACACCCTTGAATCGGGCTGGATCCCGTCGCCGCTTCCCGCCATCTACACCGGCGAAAAGCTCAAGGGCTTCCGCGAGTGGCTGGCAGCTGACAGCTACGAAGCGACCGGCTCGATCGGCGGTTCGTTCGTCTCCGACAACATCGAGGACTACTACCTCAACCCGTGGGAGCTGGGTTACGGCAACTTCGTCAAGTTCGACCATGATTTCCATGGCCGTGAGGCGCTGGAAGCCCTGAACCCGGCCGAGCAGCGCAAGAAGGTGACGCTCGCCTGGAACCCCGAGGACATGGCCAAGATCATGGCCTCGCTGTTCAACCCCGATGGCGAACAGTACAAGTTCTTCGATACCCCGCTCGCGAACTACGCCTCGTCGAACTACGACCGCGTCGTCGATGCTGGTGGCAAGACCGTCGGCTTCTCGATGTTCACCGGCTACTCGTACAACGAGAAGCAGGCGCTCAGCCTCGCCACGATCGATCCGGAAATCCCGGTCGGCACCGAACTGCGCGTGGTGTGGGGTGAAGAGAACGGCGGTACCCGCAAGACCACCGTCGAGCCGCACAAGCAGATCGAGGTCCGTGCGATCGTCTCGCCGGTCCCCTACAGCCGCGTCGCTCGCGAAAACTACGCGGAAGGCTGGCGTACTGCTCGCTGAGCCAACCAACCGTATTGCCCGGACCGCCACAATGGCGGCCGGGCATTCGGCCTGAACAAGAGAGGATCCCGAACATGGCAAAGGCATCGATCATCCATCCCAACTGGGACAAGACGCCCGACGGGATCACCGATGGTTTCAGCCTCGAGATGACCGCGAAGGACGAAGCCTCGCTGCGCGATGCCGCCCCGCTCATCCCGGCAGAAACCCCCATCGCCGTTACCTTCCTGCCCGGGGAAGACGTCGGCGCCCGCGTTGCCGCGACGATTGCGGTGCGCGAACTCGGCTTCGAGCCGATGCCCCATTTTTCCGCCCGCCGGATCACGTCCGAGGACGACTTCGAAGGCTACCTGCGCGCCGTGGTGGAAAAGGCCGGTGTGACGCGCTGCTTCATCGTCGCCGGCGATCCGCCCGAGCCCGTCGGCCCATATTTCGACACGTCCGCCCTGATCGCGACCGGCGCCTTCGAGCGTTCGGGCATCAAGGCCATCGGTATTGGCGGCCACCCGGAAGGGCACCCCAACATGACCGAGGCCGAATGCTGGGCGGTCCTCGAGAAGAAGGTGGCGGAAATCACCGCGCGCGGCATGGCCCCGCTGATCGTCACCCAGTTCGGCTTCGATCCCGATGCCTTCCTCGCCTGGCTGAAGGAACTGCGCGCACGTGGCATCGACGCTCCGGTGCGCATCGGCGTGCCTGGGCCTGCCGGGATCAAGCGCCTGCTGGCGTTTGCCGCGCGCTGCGGCGTCGGCGCGTCGACCTCGGTGCTCAAGAAGTACGGGATCTCGGTCACGAACCTGCTCGGCACGGCCGGGCCGGACAAGCTGGTCGACGCCTTCGCCCGTGGCCTCGGGTCCGAGCACGGCAAGGTGCGCCTGCACTTCTACCCATTCGGTGGCCTGACCAAGACCCTCGAATGGATTCACGGTTACAACAAGAAGCACGGCATCGGCCAGGGGGCCTGAGCCGGTGACCGACTTTGTGCTGGTGCACGGCGCTTGGGGCGGCAGCTTCGCGTGGGACCGCCTCAAGGCCGATCTCGAAGCTGCCGGACACCGTGTCCTCGCCGCTGATCTTACCGGTCTCGGTCGCCGCAAGGCCGAGTTCCACCCCGGCATTACGCTGACCACGCACATCGACGACGTGTGCGACCAGATCGCCAAGGCCGGTCTCGACCGCTTCGTGCTGGTCGGCCATTCCTGGGGCGGCATGGTCATCACCGGCGTCGCCACGCGCCTCGGCGCGCGCATCGACGCCCTCGTCTATGTCGACGCCTTCCTGCCGCAGGACGGGCAATCGCTGTGGGACCTGACCGGGCCGTGGGAGCACGATCACTACATCGGCAGCCAGAAGCACAAGCCCGGCGCCGTTTCCCCGCTACCCGGCCTTGAAAGCCCGGTCCTGTCCGATCATCCTCTGCTTACGCTGGTCGAAGCCGTGCGCTTCACCGGCGAGGAAGCGAAGATTCCCCGCCACGTCTACATTTTCGCCAATGGCTGGAGCCCGTCACCCTTCGGCAAGTTTGCCGAGGCGGTGCAGGATGATCCGGCCTGGGAGTACCACGAGGCCGAAGCCAGCCACAACGTCATGGGTGACCAGCCCGACCAACTGCTCCAGATCGTACTCGGCTGCGCCTGAATCGGGCTCAACCCTGCTGCGCCAGGCTCTGCATCCGCTTGAGATAGCGCGCCAATACGTCGATCTCGAGGTTTACCTTCGATCCCGGCTTCAGCGCGCCCATCGTCGTGACTTGCGCGGTGTGGGGGATGATGTTCAGCGCGAACTGGCAAGATCCGTCGGGCTGGTCCGCCACTTCGTTGACGGTCAAGGACACGCCATTGACCGTGATGGACCCCTTCGCCGCGATGTATGGCGCCAGTTCCTGCGGCGCCGAAATCCAGAACTTGAGCGAGGCGCCATCGGGGCGGATGCTGACGACCTCGCCCACGGCGTCGACATGCCCGGTCACGATGTGCCCGCCAAGTTCATCGCCCAGCTTCAGCGCCGGTTCGAGGTTGAGCGGCGCGCCCACAGTCCACTGCTCCGCTGCAGTGCGGCTCACCGTTTCGCCCGAAACGTCCACCGCGAACCAGCCTTCGCCAGCCACGCCTCCCTTGTCCACCACGGTCAGGCAAACGCCCGAGCAGGCGATCGAGGCGCCGATGGCGATCTTCACTGGGTCCATCGCGCACGAGATCGTGATATGGCGGTCCCCCTTGTCTTCGACGGCGAGGATGTTGCCGATTTCCGTGACGATCCCGGTGAACATAAGAAATCTCCTTCAGCGGACCCGCTCGTAGACGTCGAGCGCATCGCTGCCAAGCGTCCGCCGGTCCACATTGCGCCAGCGTCCGTGCGCGTCAGCGAGCGAGCCGAGGCCGATGTTGCCGATGCAGGGCAAACCTGCGCCAACGATGATCGGGGCGCGATAGATCAGCAGCCGGTCTACCATGTCGGCGGCGATGAATGCGGCTGCCGCCTGCGCTCCGCCTTCGACGAACAGGTACTGCACATCCCCGAAAGCTTGCGGCGCGGTGATATCTGCAACCGCCGTCCAGCCTTCAGGCGCCGTGCCGCGCGTCAGTACCATGCGCTGCGGGCTGCGGTGCTCGAGCCCCGGCAGGCGCACGTCGAGCCTCGGCGTGTCGGCGCGCAAGGTGCCGCCGCCGACAAGGATCGCGTCGGCCCGTGCCCTCTCGACATGGCAATGCGCGCGCGCTTCGGGGCCGGTGATCCATTGGCTCGATCCGTCGACGAGGGCTATTTTGCCGTCCAGCGAAGTTGCGAGCTTCAGAGTGACATGTGGTCGTCCTTGCGCCGACCGTGTCAGGTATCCGGCCAGAGACTCCCGTGCCGCCGGGGCGGGCAGAGCGTCTGTTGCAATACCTGCTTCACGTAGCGCGGCGATCCCGCTGCCTGCCGTGCGCGGGTCTGGATCTTCAACGCCGATCACCACGCGCGCAAGGCCGCTGCCCAGCACCAGCGATGTGCACGAAGGGCCGCGCGCACTGGCATGGGCGCAAGGTTCCAGGGTGACATAAAGCGTCGCACCGTTCGCGGCCTCACCGGCCATGGCCAGAGCCTCGGCTTCGGCATGAGGCCGGCCACCTGCCTGCGTCCAGCCACGGCCTACCATCAGGCCGTGCTTGACGATCACCGCTCCGACTGCCGGATTGGGCCTGCTCAATGGACGCCCACGCGCCGCGAGCGCCGCGGCGGCATCGAGCCAGCGCAGGTCCTCAGCCCTGGTCATGGTTTCTCGGTCTGTGCGTTCTTCATTTCGGCATCATAGACAGGATTGTCGACCAGATGCTTGTCCAGCACTTCCCTGCGCGCGGCCTCGACCTTCTTGCGGTAGGCCTCGCGTTCGGCCTTGCCTTCCTCGTAGGCAAGCTTGGTTTCAACCCCGGTGGCGTCGCCCACCGCCTTGTACATCTGGCGGATGCGCTCCTGCCGCGCCTCCTCCTCGGCTTCCTCTGCCTTGGCCTTGGCGGTCGCTGCCTTGTTTTCGGCGAGGATCTCGGCGTCGCTGCGGTTCTCGAGAAAGCTCGGGAAATAGATGATCTCGGGCGGACGGGGCAGCGCCGTGCCGCCTTCCATCGCCATCGCGGTGAACAACGTCCCCGTCACCGCCGCTGCCATCACCAGTCCGACACGGCGATAATCGCTGGGCGCAGTAAAGACCTGCCAGAAATCGACGATGGCCCGGCGCGGGGATACGTTGCGGAAGAAGGCTCTCATGCCCGCCTAGATAGGCGCTGGCGCACGCTTTCGCTACCCATCGGCAGGCATTCAGCCAAATGGCACATACAGCGACCGGCCGTGCCGCTTGAGCCAGCGGTTCGCCGCCTGGATATCCCCTTCAAAAAGCTGTTCGAGATGAGCGTGGAAGGCGGGGCTATGATCGAAATGCTTCATGTGCGCCACTTCGTGGGCCACGACCGAACGCCGCACGAAATCCGGCGCCATGATCAGCCGCCAGTTCATCCGGATCGACCCGTCTGCCGCGCAGCTGCCCCAGCGCCGCTGCGCGCGCGATAGCGACAGGCGTGGGACGGCTTCTCCGGCGCGGGCGCAGTAATGGGCGAGGTCATCAGCGCAGAAAGCGAGCGCCTCGGCCTCGAGCCAACGCTGCAGCCGCGCAGCCAGCCCCTCGACGGGCCCCCCGACGATCAGGCGTCCATCCGCGATCACCGGCTTGCGTCGGGCCCGCTCCGACCATTCGATCTGCAAGGTCTCGCCCCGCCAGGGCACCGTGGCATCGGGCGCGATAGCGCGTGTCTCTGGCATCCGCGCCAGTTGCCCCGCCAGCCAGTCGGCCCGGTCGCGAGCAAAAGCCTCGGCATCGCCGACGCGACCCCATGCCGGGATCGAAACACGCGCCTCGCTGCCGTCGGGCGCGAGCCGTAGCGTCATCCGCCGGGCATGGCCGAGCTTGCGGATCACCAGCGGCAGTTCGCGTCCTTCGACCATCAGCGTCCGGCGCTCCACGGCACGCGGGGCCAAAGTTCCGCGAGAGGGGGTCTGCTTGGCCTTGGTGTCGGCCCGCCGCAACCAGTCGAGCACGCCCCTAGCCATCGAAATGGTCCGATGGCACGATATGGTCCTCGATCGGCCCGGCCAGCGTTTCGCTCACCGCCTTGCCAACGACCGACTGTCCAGCGCGATGCACGGCCTCGCGATCACCAGAAATCAGATAATGCCACTCAGGCAGCGGCTGGTTCTCGGCCCGCAAGCGATAGGCACAGGTATCGGGCAACCACGGCAATTCTCGCGCCAGCTTCGGCGTCAGGCGCAGGCAATCGGGGACATAGGCGCGGCGATGCTTGTAGTCGCTGCACCGCGCGGTCCTGAGGTCCAGCAGCTTGCAGGCAACATTGGTATGGACCACCTCGCCGGTGTCTTCGTCCTCCAGCTTGTGCAGGCAGCACTTGCCGCAGCCGTCGCACAGCGCTTCCCACTGCTCGCGGCTGAGTGTTGCCACTGGCCGTTCCCAGAAGCGGTCGTCGCTCATTCCGGCGTCAACTCACCCACTTGGCGAGTTCGGCGGCCACGGCCTTTCCGTCCTGTTCGGCGGGCAACAACGCGATGGCAGAACCGTCCGGGCCCATCAGATAGGCTGCGCGGCTGTGGTCCATCAGGTAGGCGTCGGGCTTGCCCTCGTCGCGCCTTTGATAGAACACCGCCCACTTCCTTGCGACGTCGGCGATCTGTGCCGGCGTGCCCGTGAGCCCGACCACGTTCTTGCCGAAGTTCGCGGCATACTTGCCCACGACATGCGCGGTATCGCGCTCGGGATCGATGGTGATGAAGATCGGCACGATCGGCTTGGCGTCGGGGTGTTCCTTGGCGAACAGGCGAAGGCCCTGTGCGATGTTCTGCATGTCGAGCGGGCAGACATCCGGACAGAAGGTGTAACCGAAATAGACGATGCGATACTTGCCCGCAAAGTCGCTCCACTTCACGGCCTGCCCGTCCTTGCCCGTCAACGTGAAGTCGCCGCCAATCGCGGCGCCTTCAAGAGGCGGTTGTTCGGCAGGGGTCATGTTGCATCCGCCAAGCGCGAAAGTGCAGGTTGCGGCAAGCGCGGCGAGTGTCGATCTGAAAGCGAGGGCCATGGCGCGCCGGTTCATGCTCTGCTAACCGTGTCCTTGCAAGAGGCGAGTCCGCAAGGCCGTAAATGGCTGATGGGGCACGCAACAGGAGGTTCGAATGCTGTCGAAGATGCGCAGGCCGCTTACCGCGCTGGCCATGCTGCTGGCCGCCGCCACGGCAATTCCGGCACAGGCCCAGTTTTCCGACAGCTACAAGTTCCTCGAAGCCGTCCGCAAGAAGGAAGGCGACAAGGTGACCGAGGCTCTGAACGAGCCCGGCACGCAGATCATCAACACCAAGGACTATACCACCGGACAGACCGCGCTTCACATTGTCGTGGCCCGGCGTGATCTTGTCTGGGTGCAATTCCTGATCGGCAAGGGCGCCAACGTGAACGCGCGCGACAATCGCGGCGTGACCCCGCTGGTAGCCGCGTCAGAAATGGGCTTCCTCGAAGGCGTCGATGAACTGATCAAATCGGGCGCGCGCATCGATGAGGCGAACAACACGGGCGAGACCCCGCTCATCAGCGCCGTCCACCGCAAGGACCTGGCGCTGGTGCGAATGCTGATCAAGGCTGGCGCCAACCCCGATCGCCCAGACAATTCGGGCCGTTCTGCGCGCGATTATGCTGCGCTCGACAAGGGCAGTCCGGTGCTGGGCGAACTGGAAAGGGCTTCGAAAGAAGCAAAGTCCGCCGCGCCCAAGAAGACCTACGGCCCCTCGTTCTGACGGGTACTGACATGACCGACGAAACCCTGGATGCCCTGCGCCTTCGCCTGGCGCCCGCCATCGCCGAAGCTGCTGCGTTTGATGGCTGGAAACCGGCTGCCGTTGCGGCTGCCGCTGCAATGGAAGGCGTCGATCCTGCTTTGGCCGCCTTTGTGTTCCAGGACGGGCCCATGCAGATGATCTCCGCCTGGATCGCGCGCATCGATGCCGACATGGCCGCTGCGCTTCCCTCCACCCAGCTCGGCAATCTGCCGATCCGCGAACGCATCCGCCGCCTTGTCCAGTTCCGGCTCGATGCACTGATCGGCAAGGAAGAGGCCTTGCGCCGCGCACTGGCCATCATGGCCATGCCGCAGAACGTGGCAAAGGCGACCCGGCTGGGCTGGTCGAGCGCCGACGCGATGTGGCGGCTCGCGGGAGACACCGCCACCGATTACAACCACTATACCAAGCGCATCACCCTTGGCTCGATCTACGCCGCGACTCTTGCCTATTTCGCGCAGGATACCAGCGATGGCCACGAGGACACGCGCACCTTCCTCGATCGCCGGATCGAGAACGTGATGCAGTTCGAGAAGACCAAGGCCAAGCTGCTCAAGCCGCGCGAGGAGACCTTCTCGCTGACGCGGATGCTTGGCCGCCTGCGCTACCCTGCCGCCTGACCATTTTTGATCCAGCGCAATTCTATTGCGAATGACTTGCAAATGCCGGCACGCTATGGCAGCGGGAACCGGTGACGCTCGATCAGCTCCCTGTTGGTACGCCCGCCCGAATCGCATCGGTCGATTGGTCTGCGCTTGTCGCTGAAGAGGCTCAGCGCTTGCGCGCGCTCGGCCTTGACGAAGGCGCAAGGGTGACGCTCGCCTATCGTGGTGTCTTCGCGGGCCGCGATCCGCTGGCCGTGGAGATTGGCCGCATGACTGTCGCCATTCGCCGGGTTCATGCGCTGGCGATGACGGTCGAACCGATCGCAGAAGCTGTCGCATGAGCAAGATGCCCACCGTCGCCGCGCTCGTCGGCAATCCCAACGCCGGGAAAAGCGCGCTGTTCAATGCCTTGACCGGCGCGCGCCAGAAGATCGCCAACTATCCCGGCGTCACGGTCGAACGCAAGGCGGGTCGCCTGATCCTGCCCTCGGGTGAGCCGGTCGAACTGGTCGACCTGCCCGGTTCCTATGGATTGGAAGCCACCAGCCCTGACGAGGAAGTGACCCGCAAGGTCATCATGGGTGAACAAGCCGGCCAGGCCAGGCCCGACGTCATCGTACTGGTGCTCGACAGTTCGAACCTCGAACAGCACCTCGTCTTTGCGCAGGAAGTGCTCGAGCTTGGCCGTCCCACCGTGGTCGCGCTCAACATGGTCGATCTTGCCGAACGCGATGGCCTGACCCTCGATCCTGCTGCGCTCGAAGCTGCGCTCGGGGTGCCGGTGATCCCGACCGTGGCCGTGCGCCGGCGCGGTCTCACCGAGCTGGCTGCCGCCATCGGCGATGCGCGTGACAAGCCCGAGCGCGCGCTCGATGCCGCGCGGCCGCATGTCACCTTGCCAGAGCGGCGCATGCTCGCCCACCAGATGGCGACAGCGGCGATCCTTTCGGAAACGTCCAAGCATCGCATTCACGCGCGCATGGACAAGCTGCTGCTCCATCCGTGGGCAGGGCCGCCGATCCTGTTCGCGCTCCTGTTCATCGTGTTCCAGGCGGTGTTCAGCTGGGCAACGCCCTTTGCCGATGCGATCGACGGCGGCGTTTCGGCGCTGGGCGATCTGGCCAAGGCGACCCTGCCGACAAGCCTGCTGCGCGATCTGCTGACCGATGGCGTGATCGCGGGGGTCGGCTCGGTGCTGGTGTTCCTGCCGCAGATCATCATCCTGTTCTTCTTCATCCTGACGATGGAGGCGACCGGCTACATGGCCCGCGCCGCCTTCCTGATGGATCGCATGATGGCCGGCGTCGGTCTTTCCGGCCGCAGCTTCATCCCGCTGCTGTCGAGCTTTGCCTGCGCCATTCCCGGCATCATGGCGACGCGCAGCATCACCGATCCCAAGGACCGGCTGACCACGATCCTGATCGCCCCGATGATGACCTGCTCGGCGCGCTTGCCCGTCTATGCGGTGATCATCGCCGCGTTTATCCCGAATACCAAGGTCGGTCCCGGCATTGGTCTGCAGGGCCTTGTCCTGTTCTGCCTCTATGTGGCCGGGATCATCGGCGCGATGGTGGTGGCGCTGGTGCTGCGTCGCTCGGTGACCAAGGGCGCCGCATCGGGCTTCATCATGGAACTGCCCAAGTATCAGCTGCCCACGGTCAAGGACCTCGCGCTCGGCCTGTGGCAGCGCGCGTGGATCTTCCTGCGCCGTGCGGGCACGATGATCTTTACCGTCACGATCGCGCTGTGGATCCTGCTCAACTTCCCCCGCGCCGAGCCGGGGCAGGATCAGGTCAACGCCTCGGTCGCCGGAACGCTTGCCAATGGCCTTTCGGTCGTGCTCGATCCGATCGGCTTCAACCGCGACATGAGCCTTGCGATCATTCCGGCCATGGCTGCACGTGAAGTTGCGGTCAGTTCGCTCGCCACGACGTATGCCGTCAGCGCCAGCGACGACGAGGATCAGGCCGCCATGGCGCTGGGCGATCAGCTGAAATCACGCTGGACCCTGCCGATGGCGCTCGCCTTCCTGGCTTGGTTCGTGTTTGCGCCGCAGTGCCTCTCGACCATCGCCGTCGCCCGGCGCGAGACGAATGGCTGGAAATGGCCCGCCTTCATGCTCGCCTACCTGTTTGCGCTGGCCTATGCGGCGGCGGGCGTGACCTACTGGACGGCGATTGCGGCCGGTTTGGGCTGAACTGCCGCGCTGGTCTGTGGAAACGGTGGCATGGTGACTGGCTTGGCCGAGCCCCCATGCGCTAGGCAATTGCCCAGATCAGAAGGAACGTGATTCGATGGCAGGCAGCGTCAACAAGGTGATCCTTGTCGGGAACCTCGGGGCAGACCCCGAAATCAAGAGCTTCCAGAACGGAGGCCGCATCGCCAACCTGCGCATCGCGACGTCCGAAAGCTGGAAGGACCGCGCCACCGGCGAGAAGAAGGAGCGCACCGAGTGGCACTCCGTGGTCATCAACTCGGATGGTCTCGTCGGCGTGGTCGAGCGCTTCCTGCGCAAGGGTTCAAAGGTCTACATTGAAGGGCAGCTGCGCACCCGCAAGTGGCAGGACCAGTCCGGCAATGATCGCTATACCACCGAAATCTCGGTGGGCGGCATGGGCGGCGTGCTGACCATGCTCGATGGCTCGGGCGGCGCTGGTGGCGGTGGCATGGGCGGTGGCGGCGGTGGCCGCTCGTCCGGTGGCGGCTGGAATGAGGGCGGCTCGTCGGGCGGTTCGGGCGGCTTTGGCGGCGGTTCCTCGCGTGGTGGCAGCGCCGCTTCGGGCGGTGGCTGGAACCAGGGCGGCGGCGGCGGCTTCGGCGACGATCTGGACGACGATATTCCCTTCTGAGCAAGCGCCACTTCTTGTGTCCCCGCGAAGGCGGGGACCTTGGTGTTGCTACGGAACAGAAGCGTAAGCCGATTAAGGCCCCTGCCTGCGCGGGGTTCATTCGTTTTCAGGGCAGGGCTCAGGTCCCGCGCGTATCCCCGTAAAGGTGTATGTGCAGCCGGTCTGTAAACCGCCAGCCGCGCTCCAGCGCTTCCTCCGCCAGCCACCGCGAGCGTTCGCGCAACACTGAACTCGCGGTACCTTCAGGCATTACGAACAGGTGATCGCTGGCGATGCGGTAGCAGTCCTGTAAAGCGGCAATCTCGGCAAGGTCGGACGCGCTCGCGACCACGAACTTGAACCAGGCCCGCACATCGCGCGCCCACGCATCCAGTCGCTCCGGCACAAGGGCAAGTTCAGCCGGATTGCCCGAATGCGCCAGCTTGGGGCTGACGTTGAACTGGTCGATCAGCGGATCGAGTTCCGGATGCACTGCCACGGTGCCATTGGTCTCGATCTCGACATGCAGGGCAGGGCGCTCCGCCTTGAGCAGCGCCACCAGTCGCGCCAGCGCGGCACCCTGCAGCAGCGGCTCGCCCCCGGTAATAACCAGTCGGTCCTCGGGGTGGGACAGGATCAGCGCGGCCGCGTCGGCCTCGCTCATCTTCAGCTGATTTTCCCCGCGCTCGAACGCCACTTCGTCGCGATGGGGGCGGTTGTCGCCCGTGAACCGCCAGGTGTAGGCGGTGTCGCACCAGCGGCAGGCGAGGTTGCAGCGCGATAGCCGCACGAACACCGATGGCCGCCCCAGCCCGAGGCCTTCCCCCTGCAAAGAGGAGAACACCTCCGGCTCGCCGGGGTTGACCGTGGCGAGGGTAAGCAAGTTCACCCCAGCCGCTGCAGCGCCGCTGCCAGCCGCTCGGCCTCGGCGGCATGCATGGCGTGGTCGGCCCGGGCCTTCTCGACCGCCTCAGGCTTGGCCTTCTCGACAAACGAGGGGTTGCCCAAACGTCCCTCGAGCGACTTTGCCTCCTTCTGCGAGGCGGCCAGCGCCTTTTCGAGACGCGCCTTTTCTGCCGCAATGTCGATCACGCCTTCCAGCGGCACGACGATGTTGGCATCGCCCGCGCCAACCTGCATCGCTGCGCCGACCGGAGCGCTTTCGAAGCGGATGCCGTTGAGGCGCGCGAGACGCTCGATTGCCGCCGGGTTGGCCTCGATGATCGAGCGCGTCAGCGCCGAAGGTTCGGGCAGATAGGCGTCGAGCTTGGCCCCCGGCGCAATGCCAAGTTCGTTCTTGGCCGTGCGCAGGTTCGAGACCAGCGCGATCAGCCATTCGACCTCGCGCTTGGCTGCTGCGTCCACTTCAGCTTCGGGCTTCGGCCATGCGGCCACGATCAGTTCGCCGTCCCGCTTTCCAAGCGCATGCCACAGCTCTTCGGTCACGAACGGCATGAACGGGTGGAGCATCACCAGGATCTGGTCGAGCACCCAGCCCGCCACGGCCTTGGTCTCGGGGTCGAAGTTGCCCTTGATCAGTTCGATATACCAGTCGCAGAACTGGTCCCAGACGAAGTGGTAGACGGTGTTTGCCGCCGCATCGAAGCGCAAGTCGGCCATCGCTTGGTCAAGCGCGGCGACAGTTTCCACAACCTCGCCGATGATCCACTTGTTGACCGCCGAGGTCGCCGCAGGAGCCGCCACTGAAGTGCTGCCGGTGATCCCATTGCTCTGGCAGAAGCGCGCGGCGTTCCACAGCTTCGTGGCGAAGTTGCGGTAACCCTCGACGCGCTTCTCATCCATCTTCACGTCGCGGCCCTGGCTCTCCATCGCGCACATGAAGAAGCGCAGGGCATCGGCCCCGTACTTGTCGATCAGGCCCAGCGGATCGACCACGTTGCCCTTCGACTTGCTCATCTTCGCGCCATCGGCGGCACGGACGAGGCCGTGCAGGTAGAGCTTCTTCCACGGCACTTCCTTCATGAAGTGCAGCCCCTGCATCGCCATGCGCGCATCCCAGAAGAACAGGATGTCGAAGCCCGAGACGAGCAGGTCGTTGGGATAGTGCTTCTTCAGCAGCGGCGCGTCTTCATCCGGCCAACCGAGCGTGGCGAAAGGCCAGAGCGCGGAGGAGAACCACGTGTCGAGGACGTCGCTATCGCGTTCCAGAGTGACGCCTGCGCCCGCCTTCGCCTGCGCCTCTTCCTCGGTCTCGGCAACGTAGCACTGGCCGTCGGAGCCGTACCACGCCGGAATCCGGTGCCCCCACCACAGCTGGCGGGAAACGCACCAGGGCTGGATGTTCTCCATCCAGTTGAAGAAGGTCTTCTCCCAGGTCTTCGGCACGATCTCGATCGCGCCCGAACGCACCGCTTCCATCGGCGCCTTGGCCAGAGTTTCGGCATCGACGTACCACTGGTCGGTCAGCCACGGCTCGATCACCACGCCGCCACGGTCGCCGAACGGCGTCTGGATCGTGCGCGGCTCGGCATCGTGCTGAACCTCGTTGCCTTCCTTGTCCTTCGTCACGTGCGGGATGAGGAAGCCCGCTTCCTTCATCTGCTCGACCACCAGCTTGCGCGCATCGAAGCGGTCGAGGCCTACGAACTCGGCCGGCACCAGCCCATCGGCTGTCTGCACCACCTTGGCCTCGGCATCGAACATGTTGAGCATGTCGGCGGGCTTGATCCCGGCGCGCTTGCCCACTTCGAAGTCGTTGAAGTCGTGCCCCGGCGTGATCTTCACCGCGCCTGAACCCAGATCGGGATCGGCGTGCTCGTCTGCCACCACCTTGAACCGGCGCCCGGTCAGCGGCTGCAGGATCTCCTTGCCGATGACCGACTTGTAGCGCTCGTCCTCAGGGTGGACCGCCACGGCCATGTCGGCCAGCATCGTTTCGGGGCGCGTGGTCGCAACTTCGATGTAGTCCAGGCCATCGTCGCGCTTCACACCGTCTGCCAGCGGGTACTTGAAGTGCCAGAACCCGCCCTGCGTCTCGCGCGTTTCCACCTCGAGGTCGGAAATCGCCGTCTTCAGCTTGGGGTCCCAGTTCACCAGCCGCTTGTCGCGGTAGATCAGCCCCTGGTTGTAGAGGTCGACGAAGACCTTCACCACGGCGCGGGTGAAGTGCGGGTCCATCGTGAATTGCTCACGGCTCCAGTCCATCGAGCAGCCGAGGCGGCGGAGCTGACCGGTGATGGTGCCACCGCTCTCGTGCTTCCACTCCCACACCTTGTCCACGAACTGCTCGCGCGTGTAGTTGGTGCGCTTGTCCTGGCGGGCTTCCATCTGGCGCTCGACCACCATCTGCGTGGCGATACCCGCATGGTCGGTTCCGACCACCCACAGCGCATCCTTGCCCTTCAGGCGTTCGTAGCGGATCACCACGTCCTGCAGCGTATTGTCGAGGGCGTGGCCGATGTGGAGCGACCCCGTCACGTTCGGCGGCGGATTGACGATGGTATAGGGCGCGGCGTCGGGGCGTTCGGGCCGGAACAGCCCGTTGCTTTCCCAACGGGCATACCACTTGGCCTCGATCCCAGCGGGTTCGAAAGTCTTGGCCAGTTCTGCAGAAGTCTTGTCGTTCATGGGGCAGCGCCTTGCCATCGCGGGCCCGCGCCTGCAAGCGTTGCGGGGAACTCGAAGGGTTGTTCCACCGTTACGGCGCTTGTGTTGCACTTGTCGCCTTGGCCTAAATACCCCATGAAGCGGGCAAGATGCGGGAACTGACCGATTTCCAGATTGAGGCCTCTGCGCAAGGGGAAGGCGCGAAGCTCGCCTTCCGCGGGCCGATGACGGTGTCCTCCCTGGGCCTGGCCGATGCGCGGCTGCGTTCGCTGGGCGAATCCGTCGCCGCGATCGACCTCTCCGGCGTCACCCGCATGGACACCGTCGGCGCGTGGACAGTCTGGCGCCTCTCGCGAGATAACGACGCAAAGATCATTGGTTGCAGCGAGGAAGCGCAGAAGCTGGTCGATGCAATCCGCAAGGCCGATTCGAACGATCATTCAGTCACCGCGCACCGCCTGCCGCTGCTGGAACGCGTGCCCGCCCATGTCGGCATGGTCATGGCCGGGCTGGGCCAGGGTGCGCTGCAGGTGCTGGGCTTCCTTGGCCAGGTGATCCTTTCGGCGGGCACCCTGCTGCGCCATCCCTCACGCTTCCGTGGCAAGGCTCTGGTCCACCAGATGGAACTGGTCGGCGTCAACGCGCTCGCCATCATCGGATTGATGAGCTTCCTCGTCGGCATCGTCATTGCCCAGCAAGGTGCAGTGCAGTTGCGTCAGTTCGGGGCGGAGATCTACACCGTCAACCTCGTCGGCCGCCTGACCTTGCGGGAGCTTGGCGTGCTGATGACCGCGATCATGGTCGCCGGCCGCTCCGGTTCTGCCTTTGCCGCGCAGCTTGGCACGATGAAGCTGACCGAAGAGGTCGACGCCATGCGCACCATCGGCGTATCTCCGATGGAGGCGCTGGTCGTTCCGCGCATTGCCGCAACGATGATCATGATGCCGCTGCTCGGCTTTTATTCGGCCTTCCTTGGCATCATTGGCGGGGCTTTCCTGTCGAGCCTGACGCTGGGCATCCCGTTCTTCACCTTCCTCGCCCGTGTCCAGGAAGTCGTGCCGCTGCACGATGTCTGGGTTGGCCTCACCAAGGCGCCCGTGTTCGGACTGATCGTCGCGCTGGCGGGCTGCTACCAGGGCATGCAGGTCAAGAACAATGCCGAGGAAGTCGGCACTCGCACCACGGCGGCGGTGGTCATGGCGATTTTCACCGTCATCGTGCTCGATGCGTTCTTTGCGGTGTTCTTCACGAATATCGGGTGGGGCTGATGGACCAGGACGCCGCCACCGCCGAGCAGCTGATCGACCTGCCCGATCCGTTCGAGGGCAAGTATCCGATCCGCGTGCGCGGTGTGCGCAATGTCTTTGGCGATCACGTGATCCACGAAGGCCTCGATCTCGATGTGCGTCGGGGCGAGATCCTTGGCGTTGTCGGTGGTTCGGGCACCGGCAAGTCGGTCCTCATGCGCACGATCATCGGCCTGCAGATTCCGGAATCGGGCGAAGTCGAAGTGCTCGGCAGTTCGATCACCGATGCCCGCGATGATGAAGACATCGACATTCGCAGCCGCTGGGGTGTGCTGTTCCAGGGCGGCGCGCTGTTTTCGACCCTGACCGTGGCAGAGAACGTCGAAGTTCCCCTGCGTGAATTCTTCCCGGAGATCAGCGACGAGCTGCGCCACGAGATCGCGCGCTACAAGGTCCTGCTCTCTGGGCTGCCCGCCGAAGCGACAAGCAAGTATCCGTCCGAACTTTCGGGGGGCATGAAGAAGCGTGCAGGCCTTGCCCGCGCGCTCGCGCTCGATCCCGAACTGCTGTTTCTTGACGAGCCGACCGCCGGACTCGACCCGATCGGCGCGGCCGCTTTCGACCAGTTGATCCTCAAACTGCAGCAGACGCTTGATCTCACCGTATTCCTGATCACCCACGATCTCGATACGCTCTACGAAATCTGCGATCGGGTGGCGGTGATCGCGGACAAGAAGGTGATTGCCGTCGGCACGATCCCGGAACTGCTCGCGCTCGATCATCCGTGGATACAGGAATACTTCAACGGACCGCGCGGACGTGCGGCGCAGGATGCCCAGGAACGGCACGATACTGCGCGGCATGAAGCCACGCTGGCGACTAATTCGGACGTTGGGCGTTCTTCGCCTGATCCTGAAGGGGCATAAGGACTAGGCGATGGAAACGCGCGCAAACCATATCTGGGTCGGGCTGGTCACGCTGGCATTGCTGGCGGCGACGGCCGTGCTGACCATCTGGATCGCGCGTCTCAACCAGGGCGACCTCAACGAATACGACATCTTCTTCAAGCAGTCGGTCGATGGCCTTGCCAAGGGCTCGGAAGTCTCGTTCTCGGGCGTGCCTTCAGGCCAGGTCAAGGACATCAAGCTGTGGGAGCGCGACCCGGAATTCGTCCGCGTACGCATTGCGGTCGATCGCAAGGTGCCGATCCTGCAGGGCACAACCGCCAGCCTGCTCGGCAGCTTCACCGGCGTTTCGACGATCCAGCTTTCCGGCGCAGTCAAGGGCGCCCCGCCGATCGCTTGCCCCAAGGAAAACAAGCGCGCCACCTGCCCCGAAGGCGTGCCGGTCATCCCGACCAAGCGCTCCGGCCTTGGCGAAATCCTTTCGAACGCCCCGCTCCTGCTCGAACGCCTCGCCACGCTGACCGAGCGCCTGACCATGGTGCTGTCGGACAAGAACCAGAAGTCGATCGAGAATATCCTCGCCAATACCGATCGCATGACCGGAAATCTTGCCGATGCCTCGCCCGATGTGAAGCGCACGCTGGCCGAACTGCAGGCAACGCTGCGGCAGGCCAACTATACCCTGGCCAGCTTCGAGAAGCTGACCAACTCGGCCGACAATATGCTCAACAACGATGCCAATGGCCTGGCCAAGCAGCTTCGCCAGACGTTGAAATCCGCTCAGGGCGCGGCTGACGAATTGCAGGGCACGCTCAGCGAGGCCCGCCCGGCCGCACGGCAGCTCAACGAACGCACGCTGCCCGCTGCCGAAGCCGCGATCCGCGATCTTCAGGCGACGACCAGATCCCTGCGCGAAGTGACTGACCGCCTGAACGATCAGGGCGTCGGCGGTTTTGTCGGCGGCCCCAAGCTGCCCGACTACAAGAACTGAGGAGGCGATGAAGATGATCCGTAAAGCCCTAGTCGTCCCCGCACTCCTTGCCGCACTTTCGGGCTGCGTCAGCCTGGGCCCGAAGGTGCCCGATACGCTGCTCGCCCTGACCCCCACCGCTGCGCCTGCTGCGGGCAGCACCACCAGCGGCACGTTTGCCAATGCGCTGGTGGTGATGGAGCCCTCGGCCGAAGCGCGCCTCGCGGTCACCCGCGTGCCGGTGCAGATCGACGACGCCAACGTCGCCTATCTCAAGAAGACAATGTGGGTTGAACGTCCCTCGCGCCTGTTCCAGCGCCTGCTGGCCGAAACCATCCGTGCACGCGGCAGCCGCCTCGTGATCGAGAACGATCCGGGCGCTGCGGGTCTCCACCTCTCGGGCCGCCTGCTCGACATGGGCTATGATGCGCGCACCATGTCCGCCGTGGTCCGCTACGATGCAGTCAAGGAAAGTGGCGGGCGTGTCGAAACGAAGCGCTTTGAAAGCACAGTGCCGGTGACCGAGGCCGAGGCGAAGTATGTCGGCCCGGCGCTTAACGAAGCCGCCAATGCCGTGGCCAAGCAGGTGGCGGACTGGGTCGGCTAAGGATACAACTGTTGCGCCCCCTCGCAGGCGGGGGCCTCAGTCGGTTTACTGAAGGGTTTTGTAACAGCACCGAGGTCCCCGCCTGCGCGGGGACGCAGCGGTTTACTTGATTGCCAGCCCCGCAAACCGCGCCGCCGCAGCAAAAGCGCCAGCGCGCTTTTCGCGCCGTTCCATGGCCTCGGCGTCCTTGCCCCAGAGTTCTGCCTGCCAGTCCTCCTCGAGGTTGGCGGCGTCCCACAGCGCGTCGAGATCGGCGTCGGGTCGCAACGCGGCAAGGCCGATCACCAGCGATGCGGTAAGGCTCGTCGTGTTGCGCAGCGCGGCAAGCTGGAATGCATCGAGCGCTTCGAGTTCATCGCGCAAGGCAGCCAGCGTCTCTACCGGCTGCGGCTTGTGGATGATGCCGGTCACGCGCACGAACTGCACGCCCAGCCGCGCTTCGGCGCTCGCCAGCAGCGGCTCCCACATCATCCGCTGGCGCGCGGCGAAGGCCTCATCCGGCTCGGCGCGGTAGCACAGCGTGTCGGTTTCGGCGTAGGGCAGGATCTCGGCGATGACCTGCGCCGGGCCGCCGGCAACGACATCGATCGCATAGTCCGCCATGTCGCGGAACAGGAACAGCGCCGGATCGATCTCCTCGCTCTGGCGCGCCCACTCCGCCGCCATCGCTTCGGCAAGCGCCTGTGTCGGCACGACTTGCGGTCTGCCCCCCACGGTCTTGATCGCTCGCCCGTCGAGCCTCACTCCGAAGCCGCCGTCTGCCGCCTCGACCGTCACTGCCTTGTAGAAACGCTTCATTGTCTATTCCGGAGTACGCCATCGCCGCGCCACGATGCGCGGCAGGAAGAAGAAGTCCCACAGGCCGACGAGAGCCAGGACGATGCCTGCAATCGGCGGGAGCGCAGCCAGCGGCCCCGGTCCCTTGCCAGCCTGCACCAGTACGCCCAGCAGCACCAGCAGCGCGCCGGACAGCCGCACCACCTGCAGCGCGAAATAGCGCCCCATTGCCGGGTCTCGGGCCGGGTCTCTGGGCGCAGGATCGCTCATGCAATTCTCCCCAGCAGGGCACGCAAGTCCTCGATGCTCGTCGCTACCGCCTCGGCCCCGGCCTCGATCAGTTCCTCGGTCTCGTGATAGCCCCAGTCCACGCCGAACGATCGCACGCCCGCGTTCACGCCCATGTGGATGTCATAAACGGTATCGCCGATCATTGCCGTGCGCGCACGATCCGCGCCGGCATCGGCGATGCACTGTTCGATCATCGAAGGGTCGGGCTTGGAAGGGTGCCGGTCCGCAGTCTGCAACGAGACGAAGTGGCCGGTCAGCCCATGGGTGGCGAGGCAATGGGCCAGGCCCCGGTCCGACTTGCCGGTGGCGACGGCAAGCTGCCAGCCTTGCCCGGCCAGCTCCTCGATCAGCCCGGCAATGCCCTCGTAAAGCGGCTCTGCGACGGCGCCTGCTGCCCGCCGCGCGCGGAAGGCGTCCTTGTAAAGCTCGGTCAGGCTGGCATGCTCGTGGTGCTCGCCCTCAGGGTGCAACTGACGCATCGCCTCGTGCAGCGAAAGGCCGACGACGCGGCGGGTCAGCTGGCGTTCGGGCGGTATCAGGCCCGCCGCCTTGAACGCCGCGTCCATTGCCGCGCAGATGTCGGCCTGGCTATCGACCAGCGTGCCGTCGCAATCGAATATGGCCAGCTTCAAGAAACAAGCCTCCGCATCAGTTCGGCAATGGCCGGCGAGCCCTCTGCCTCAAGCCCGGCCGCCACGCGTGCGCGCTCGTCGGCGCTCTTGTTCTGCGATAGCTTGAAGGTCGGTCGCCATGCCAGCACTTCCATCTCGAAGCCGACGATGCCGCCCATCATCGCACGCAGCTTGTCCTCCGGCATCTTGTCCATCGTCCAGGGCGTGCCCTCGGACAGCCGTGCCTCGTGCGCATCGGAGACCGTTTCGAGAAGCCCTCGCAACCCGTCCTGATCCATTCTCCGCACCCTACCTTCCATCTCGAGCGCAACGTAGTTCCACGTCGGCACTTGCGCCGGGTCGGCATACCAGCGGGGGCTGACGTAGCCATCCGGCCCGTTGACCACCGCCAGCGCCATCATCCCGTCGAGATGTTTTGTGAGAGCATTGCCGCGTGCGAGGTGGAACTGTACCGCGCCGTCCCCCGTGGAATGCAGTGGCACATGGGCGACGCGCGGCCCGTCCGGCACCGTGGCAAAGACCATCCCGAACCCGATCTCGGCAATCAGCGCCTCGAACAGGTCGCGGTCGTCGTGCCGGAAGGACGGGTTGGGGTGCATCAGTCCTTCCGTGCTCTGGGTGCGGGCTTGCCCGCCGGCGCTCTACGCGCCGCAGCTGGCTTGCCGGCGGCCTTTCCTGCAGGCTTGGCAGGTCCCTTCTTCACCGCACTGCTCTTGGGAGCTGTGCCCTTCGCAGAAGCGGCCCGCTTGCCGGTGGGCTTGCGTCCGGCACTGCCCGCGCCCTTTTCGCCGTCCGCGCGCTTGCGGCGTTCGCCCCGGCGTTCCTTGCGGTATTCCTTGGCATGCTGCTTGGCCGCGCGCTTCTGGAAGGTCTTCTCGTCCAGCAGCTTTGGCGCTTCCAGCGGCAGGTCACCGTCTTCCTCGTAGAAGCCGAGGCTAGCCATGCTCGCGGCGAAGTGCGCGGGCAGGGGGGCGGTCACGTCGATCAGGTCACCCTCGGGATGCTCGATCCGCAGGCGGCGGGCGTGGAGGTGCATCTTGCGGCTGATCGTGCCGGTCAGGAACGCGGCCTGCCCGCCGTACTTGCCATCGCCGACGATCGGGTGCCCGATCGCCGCCATGTGCACGCGCAGCTGGTGGGTACGGCCCGTCAGCGGTTGCAGTTCGACCCACGAGGCCGAATTGCCGGCGCGGCTGATCACGCGGTAGCGGCTGCGCGCCGATTGGCCCTGGCCGCTTTCATCGACCATCATCTTCTCACCGCCCGTGCCCGGCTGCTTGGCCAGGGGCAGTTCGATCAGCCCGTCCTTCACTTCGGGCACGCCGACGACCAGCGCCCAGTAGATCTTGCGTGCCGAACGGCCCGAGAAGTGCTTGGAGAAGAACGCCGCGCTGCCGGGCGTACGCGCGATCAGCAGGACGCCCGACGTGTCCTTGTCGAGCCGGTGGACCAGACGCGGGCGCGGTTCGCCATCGGCGGCATAGGCATCGAGCAGCCCGTCGACATGCTCGTGCGTGCCGCTGCCGCCTTGCGTTGCCAGGCCCGGCGGCTTGTTGAGCACGATCGCGGCGCGGTCCTTTTCCAGCACCATCGATTCGGCAAGCTGGATCTGTTCTTCGGTCAGCGGCTTGCGCACGCGCTGGCCCTTGATCCCGGCGCCTACCGGCGTGGCATTGCCGGGAGGGACACGCAAGGTCTGGCCCGCTTCAAGCCGGGTATCGACATCGGCGCGCTTGCCATCGACGCGGATCTGCCCGGTGCGGGCCCAGCGCGAAACGGTGGCAAAGCCGACCTGTGGCAGGTGACGCTTGAACCAGCGGTCCAGACGCGCGCCCGCATCGTCGCGGCCCACGGTGAACTGGCGGACGTTGTCGTCCGGAACCTTGCCGCGGCTCATGCTGCACCTCGCATCATCGAAAGGCCAAGGAACAGCCCGGCCACGCCGCCAAGCAGCGAGCCCAGGGCATAGAAGCCGGCCATGCCATAAAGTCCGCGCTGCATCAGCATCGCCGTTTCAAGGCTGAAGGCAGAGAAGGTGGTGAAGCCCCCAAGCACGCCGACGCCCAGCAGCAGGCGCAGCGATTCGCTGCCGTCCTGCCGCGCCAGCCATCCGGCCAGCAGCCCCATCAGCAGGCTGCCGCTGACGTTGATCAGGAAAGTGCCCCATGGGAACACGGTGTTGGGACCGGAAAACGCAGTTACGGCGCGCCCCGCATGATAGCGCAGCATGGCGCCGATGCCGCCACCAAGGGCGACGAGGGCAGTTGCCGTCAATGTATTGGGAGAGTTCATCCGCCGCCCTTAACCCCGTGGCCTGCAAAATGCACGACTTTGCTTGCCTTTGTGGGGCGTTTTGACTAATGGCGCTCCCGTTCGGGCCGGTCCTGTACGGATTCGGCTTGCTTTGTGTTTCCAGATTCAAGGTGACTCCCGCCGGTTTCGCGGGCTCTCGCCGTCAGATTGAGGTGTAGCGGTTTATGCAGATTCTCGTTCGCGATAACAACGTCGACCAGGCTCTTCGTGCACTCAAGAAGAAGCTGCAGCGTGAAGGCGTGTATCGCGAAATGAAGCTGCGTCGTCACTTCGAGAAGCCCTCGGAAAAGCGCGCTCGCGAGAAGGCTGCCGCGGTTCGCCGCGCCCGCAAGCTCGAGCGCAAGCGCCAGGAGCGTGACGGCGTCAAGTAAGACGGATCGGGGCGGAAACGCTCCATCTGGCTACTTGCCGTAAGCGCCCTGATGGGCCAAGAGGGCGCCGCACTCCGGCGCCCTTTTTCGTGGGCTTCGGTCAGGTCATTCGAATCATCCGGCGCGATTCGGGCGAATCGCGCTCCAGGGGGAAAGCATGTCGGAAATCACCCGCGTTCCGCTCCAGCCCGTTGCCAAGGGCTCCGTCGGCAAGATCTGGCTCGGCGTCATTGCCGCAGTCCTGCTCGGTTCGGGCGTGGCCTATGCCACCCGCTATCAGGGCATCGAGATCGAGACGGTCAAGGCCGGCACCGGCGCTTCGCCGACCAAGGCTGATGTCGCGCTGATCAACTATGTCGGGCGTCTCGCCAGCGGCAAGGAATTCGACCGGGGCCAGAACGCGGTCCTCCCGCTCGAGACCGTGATCCCTGGCTTCTCCGAGGGCCTTTCGAAGATGCAGAAGGGCGGCAAGTACGTCCTCGAGATCCCGTCCGAGAAGGCCTATGGCGCCGAGGAAAAGCGCAATCCGCAGACCGGCGAAGTGGTGATCCCCGCCAATTCCGACCTCGTCTTCGAGATCGAACTGCTCGATTTCCGCAGCGCTGCCGAAATCCAGCAGCAGCGCATGATGCTCGAACAGATGCAGCGCATGCAGGGCGGGGCCGGTGGCGCAGAAGGCGGCGCTCCGGGCGGCGTGCCGATGCCCGAAGGCGCTCCGCAACCCTGATCCTGGCCGGGCGCCCTCATTGGGCGGCCTCGGCTTGAAGCACGCCGTGCGCTCTGGTAGCGCGCGGCGTTCCTTTTTTCTTTCCGATAAGAGTATCCGCCATGTCCGTAGATACCGCCACGGTGGCGAAGATCGCCTCGCTGGCCCGCATCAAGGTTACCGAGGCCGAGCTTGACGCGATGGTCCCCGAACTCAACGGCATCCTCGCCTGGGTCGAACAGCTCGGCGAAGTCGACGTGACCGGGATCGAGCCGATGACCGCCGTCATCCCCAACCACCAGCGCCTGCGCGATGACGTGGTCAACGCCGATCCGCTGACCGGCGGCGATATCCGCGATGCGGTGCTGGCCAACGCGCCCGCGCCAGAACATGGCTTCTTCGGCGTGCCCAAGGTGATCGAGTGAAGCGTTCTGCTCCCATCCTTCGACAGGCTCAGGATGAGCGGTCTTGGGATGAACTCCTGTTCCCGCTCGTGCTGAGCCTGTCGAAGCACGCTTGCGCAAGCCCCGGATTGACGAACTGATGACCAACCTTACTGATCTCGGCATTGCCGCCATCCGCGATGGCGTGGCCAAGGGCGAGTTTACCGCCACCGAAGTCGCCACCGCGTTCAACGCGGCGGTAGAGGCAGCACAGCCTGCCCTGAACGCCTTCATCGTCACCACGCCCGAAAAGGCGCTGGAAGCCGCTGCAAAGGTCGATGCAGACCGTTCGGCGGGCAAGGTACTGGGCAAGATGGCTGGCGTGCCGATCGGCATGAAGGACCTGTTTGCCACCAAGGGCACGCAGACCACCGCCGCCTCGAAGATCCTCGAAGGCTTCAAGCCCGAGTATGAGTCGACCGTTTCGCAGAAGCTGTGGGACGCGGGCGCGGGCATGCTCGGCAAGCTCAACCTCGATCAGTTCGCGATGGGCTCCTCGAACGAGACCAGCGCTTTCGGCAACGTGATCTCGCCCTGGCGCCGTCCGGGTGACACGGCGCCGCTGGCCCCCGGCGGCTCGTCGGGTGGTTCGTCATCTGCCGTCGCCGCGCGCATCGCCCCTGCCGCCACCGGCACCGACACCGGCGGCTCGATCCGCCAGCCTGCCGCCTTTACCGGCATTTCCGGCATCAAGCCGACCTATGGCCGCTGCTCGCGCTGGGGCGTCGTCGCCTTCGCCTCCTCGCTCGATCAGGCAGGCGCGATGGCCCACGACGTGACCGACTGCGCGATCATGCTCGAAGCCATGGCCGGATTCGATCCCAAGGATTCGACCAGTCTCAACCTGCCGGTGCCCGAATGGACCGAAGGCCTCAACGCCGACATGCGGGGCAAGAGGGTCGGTATCCCGCGCGAATACCGCCTTGATGGCATGGACCCGGACGTGGCCAGGTCGTGGGACGACGGCATCGCCTGGCTGAAGGACGCGGGCGCCGAGATCGTCGAAATCTCGCTGCCGCACACGAAGTACGCGCTGCCGACCTATTACATCATCGCTCCTGCCGAAGCTTCGTCGAACCTCGCCCGCTATGATGGCGTGCGCTACGGCCTGCGCGATCTGCCCGACGGTGCCGGCCTGCAGGACATGTACGCTGCCACCCGCGCTGCCGGCTTCGGCCCGGAAGTGAAGCGCCGCATCATGATCGGCACCTATGTGCTTTCGGCCGGCTTCTACGACGCCTACTACACGCAGGCGCAGAAGGTCCGCACCCTGATCTCGCGGGACTTCACCAACGCGTTCATAGACGTCGACGTGATCCTCGTCCCGACCGCGCCGTCCTCAGCCTTTGCGCTGGGAGAAAAGAGCGCCGATCCGCTGGAGATGTACCTGAACGACGTGTTCTCGGTGCCCGCCAGCCTTGCCGGCCTTCCGGCGATGTCGGTGCCCGCCGGGCTTGACCGCAACGGCTTGCCGCTCGGTCTTCAGGTCATCGGCAAGGCGTTCGACGAGCAGGGCGTGCTCAACGCCAGCCTTGCCATCGAACAGCGCGCGCAGTTCACCGCACGACCGGAGAAGTGGTGGTAAGCCAGTCGACCGACGGGAGCAGCGCAGCCAAGCCCTTGCGCTATCCCGTCCTCGATGCCTTGCGCGGTCTTGCGGCGCTGGGGGTGGTGTTTCACCATATCCCCGCCGTGGCTGGCATTTCCGCTGCGGGGTTCGATGCGAACTTCGGCCGCATGGTCGACCTGTTCTTCGTGCTGTCGGGCTTCGTCATCGCCGCGTCCTATGGCGCGAAGCTCTCGGCAGGCTTTTCGTTCTCCCGCTTCATCTGGCTGCGCTGGGGCCGCGTGTGGCCGCTGCATGCGGCGATGCTCACCGTTTTCGCGCTGTCGATGCTGGCGCTGGGGCTGATGCGGCCGGAGTTGCGCACCCATGGCCTGATGGCGGGGGCGGCCGATCCGGCCGACCTGCCGATTGCCTACCTGCTGCTGCAGGGCGTGGTGCCTTCGCTGGGTGTCATCTGGAACCACCCAAGCTGGTCGGTATCGGTGGAGATGTTGCTTTACCTGCTTGCGGCCGCAGGCTGGCGCGCGGGCGGACAGCGCAGCTGGATGGCGTGGTTGGCGCTGGCCGTGGCCGTGCTGACATACGTTGCGCTTGGCGGACCGTTCTACGGCCTGGCGTCCAACATCGGGCGCGGCATTGCCGGGTTCGGCCTGGGCCTCGCTCTTCATCGCGCTTACCAACGCTCGACGCCGCCGACCCTGCCGGTCTCCCTGGCGACCGCGCTGGAAGGGGCTGCGCTCCTCGCTCTTGGCGCGGTGCTTTGGGGCAGCGGCAGTCTCATCGCCTTCGATCTTGCCGCCACTGCGCTGGTGGCCTTGGCCGCACTCCAGCGCGGGCTCATTTCGCGCCTGCTGTGCGCAGCGCCATTCCAGTGGCTCGGAACGATGTCCTATGCGCTCTACATGGTCCACGTCTTCGTGATCGGCCGCGTGTTCGATCTGCTGGCCGTGTTCCAGCCGCGCCTGGGGCTGATGATTGCCGATTCCACCATTGGCGGGGCAGACGCCCTGACCGGCCCGGCTTGGCAAGCTGACAGCATGAAACTTCTCATCATGGCACTGTGCCTGATCGTCGCCGTGCCTTTTGCCAGGCTGATCGAGCAACCGGCGCGCAGCTGGTCGCGCCGCGTGGCTGGGCGACCGGTGCCCAGGCCGGCGATTTGACCCCTTTCCAACCCATCCCTCACACCTTATCGGGCGGATCATGAGCGAATATCGTATCCAGGGCGCAACCGGCGAATGGGAGGTCGTGATCGGCCTCGAAGTCCACGCGCAGGTCACTTCGAATGCCAAGCTGTTCTCGGGCGCGGCCACCGCTTTCGGGGCCGAGCCGAACACGCAGGTCAGCCTCGTCGATGCGGCAATGCCGGGCATGCTTCCCGTGCCGAACATGGAGTGCATCCGCCAGGCGGTGCGCACCGGCATGGCCATCAACGCGCAGATCAACAAGTGGTCGCGGTTCGATCGCAAGAACTACTTCTACGCCGATCTTCCGCAGGGCTACCAGATCAGCCAGCTCTACCATCCGATCGTCGGTGAGGGCTCCATCGAGATCCAGCTTGACGACAAGAACCCGGAATCGACCAAGACGATCGGGATCGAGCGGATTCACGTGGAGCAGGACGCCGGCAAGCTGATGCACGATCAGCACCCGACGATGTCCTATGTCGATCTCAACCGCTCCGGCGTCGCGCTGATGGAGATCGTCAGCCGTCCGGACATGCGCTCCCCGGCCGAGGCTGGAGCGTACCTTTCGAAGCTGCGCACGATCCTGCGCTATGTCGGCTCGTGCGATGGCAACATGGACCAGGGTTCCATGCGCGCCGACGTCAATGTCTCGGTCCGCCGCCCCGGAGAGCCTTTCGGTACTCGTACCGAAACCAAAAACGTCAACTCGGTCCGCTTCGTCATGGCCGTGGTCGAACAGGAGGCCAAGCGCCAGGTTGCCCTGATCGAGGATGGCGGCACGGTGGTGCAGGAAACGCGCCTCTACGATCCTGACCGCAACGAGACCCGCTCGATGCGCTCCAAGGAAGACGCGCACGACTATCGCTACTTCCCCGATCCCGATTTGCTGCCGCTCGAACTCGATGATGCCTTCCTCGAGGATTGCCGCGCGAGCCTGCCGGAACTGCCCGACGCCAAGCGCCACCGCTACGAGACCGCGCTGGGCCTCTCGGCCTACAATGCCGGTGTCCTGACGGCCGATGTCGAAACCGCGCGCTGGTTCGAAGTGCTGCTGTCCGAAACCGCGGCAAAGGCGAAGAAGAGCGAAGCCGATGTCGCCAAGCAGGCGGCCAACTGGCTGATCTCCGAACTGTTCGGCGCATTGAACAAGCTCGGCAAGGGCCTCGACAATTCGCCGATCAGCCCGGCAGCAGGGGCCGAACTGCTCGCTCTGATCGCCGACGGCACGATTTCGGGCTCCATCGCCAAGCAGGTGCTGGAAAAGATGCTGGAAAGCGGCGACGGCGCTGCCGCCATCGTCGAGCGCGAAGGCCTCAAGCAGACCTCCGACACCGGCGCCATCGAAGCCGCGATCGACGGCATCCTTGCAGCCAACGCCGACAAGGTCGAACAGTACAAGGCGGGCAAGGAAGCCCTGTTCGGCTTCTTCGTCGGCCAGACGATGAAGGCGATGCAGGGCAAGGCCAACCCCGGCGTCGTCAACGAACTGTTGAAGAAGAAGCTGGGGTGATATTGTGGGACGGCCCCATTGCGGGGCTTGTCCTGTATCGTTAGCATCGCCCATGGCTGCGAAGTGCAGCGGTGGGGGTCTATGCATGAAGACAATTGGGGCGGTTCTTGCCTGCGCGCTGGTTTCGGCAGGTCCGGTCTGCGCAAGTGCGCAGGAAGTAGCAAAAGCTGACGTAATGACGGCAATTCCGGACGAGGCCAGTGTGCCGATGCCGGACCTTGACTTTAAAACAACACCGCTGATCGAAGCTGATTTCGACAAGTACTACGTTTTCAACCGGTCAGAAACCTCATTTGCAGAGGCGCTGACTGACATCCGCGAGTGTGACAATCTCGCGCGGGGCCTGGATTCGGGCTACCGCTATCAGCAGGCTTCATACCCGTATCAGTACACAATGGCGGGGGCAGTGGGGGGCGCGATCGGCAATGCGCTGGTTGCCGCAATCTTTGGCTCAGCCGAAAAGCGCCGCCTGCGCCGCGTCAACATGCGCCGCTGCATGCATTACAAGGGCTATTCTCGCTATGGCCTCGCCAAGGAGAAGTGGGAGCCGTTCAACTTCGAAGAGGGGCTTGATGGGGTGAAGGAGGGCGAGCGTCAGAAACTGTTGGCGCAGCAAGCAAAGGTCGCTTCGGGTGCGGCTCCGGCAGGAAAGGATCTCGGGCTGTGAGCACATTCAGAACAATTGCTGTAGCGGCGGCATTCGCCCTTCTGCCCGCTGTTGCGCAAGCTGCAGATGATGAAGAACGATGGGTCACCGCGGCAATGGCGGACAAGCCGCAAGTCGTCTTCGATCCTGCCAAGGCCTATGTCCTCGTACAGGCAGATTATCAGGTCAGCCCGCTGCTGATGCGCAGACCGTCGGCCGATGAGGCAGCGAGGCATGAGGCCAAGCGCGCGTCCGAACTGGCCAAGGAGCATGCCAAGTGGGTCAAGAAGCATGCAGACTGGGAACGCACCATCGCAGCTCTGGCAAAAATCCAGGGGGCCGATCGGCCGAAGGAACCCCAGGAGCCGACTGACGCCAACTTTCCATGGCCGCCGTATGAGCAGGTCCATCCCGTATATATCGGGCCGCAGAATCGCTTTGCCAAAGCCAACGGCGGCGCGTCGGTTTACCTTCAGGAAGTCGAGCCAGGCGAATACACGTTTTATGGCAACGTCGGATTTGGCGTCCCTGGAGGAACTTGTGCCTGTCTTGGTACAGTTGCCTTCCGCGCCGAAGCGGGCAAGGTCACCTCGCTTGGCAAGATGAAGCTGCCGGCTTTGGATTCGCTGAAAGGCCCCAAGGAGCAGCGTATCAAGACGACGCTCGACCTGCCCGAAGGTCCGACCTTGCTCGCTTTTGAGCCCGCAGCGGTCAGTGATCCACGCATTCCCGCCGACAAGATCGTTCCAGCGCGTTTCACTCCGGTAAGTCGCATGCCCAACTGGTTCGGTCTGGAAGTGGACCGATTGACCGCCATCGCAGGCGTCATGCGCTATGACCGGGACAAGGTGGTTGATCTCACCGCTTCGGCGCCGCCTGCAGCGCCCTGAAATTCCGCGTGGGGAGTCGGGCTTTGTGCCCGCTCCCCCGTTTTGCAATCTGGAAAGTTCAGACCCGCGTCCCTTCCATCGGGAATGTGCCGAACATGCCTGCCGTGACCTTACCGGTCAGGGTGTCGCCCTCGATCGTTGCGGTGCAATCCAGCGTCATCGGCATGGGCACGGTCATCTTCATTTGCCAGGTCAGCGTGTTGCCATCGACCTTGCCGTTCTCGACTTCCATCGAGCCCATCTGGCCGGCGTTGGTGCCGGTGAAGCTGTCGCCATCGACGTTGACGGTGAAGGTGCTGGTCTGGTCGCCCATCGGGGTGTGGGTCACGCAATTGTAGGTGCCGGCAACGGACATTGATGCTCTCCCATTATGGTGTGCTGAGCGAAGTCTATCTACAAACGTGTCAATAGCAAGGCAGGCCTCGTGACGAAGCGTTGCCCCGGTTGGCGGCACGAAAAAAGGGGCGCGCTGGCCGCACGCCCCCCAATCCGATTCGAGATGCGAAAGCTTACTTCGGCGCGGCCATTTCCTCCACCGGCAGGCCGAACTTGTCGAGCTGCGGCTTCACCTTGGCGGCATCGCCGACCACGACCCAGACCATGCCGTCCGAGTTGATCTTCGAGCGGAACGCCTTGTCCACCTCGGCGGCGGTCATCTTGCCGTAGCGCGCGGAAAGCGTCTCGTAGAAGTCATCCGGGCGCTGGTAGTTGACGATCTTGGCAAGGCCATCGAGCACCGCGGCGCTGGTCTCGAACATGCCGGGCAGTTCGCGGGCGCTGCCCTTGGTCGACCAGTCCAGCTCCTCTGCGGTCACGCCCTTGGTGCTGCCGTACTCGTCGATCTCGCGCTTGATCTCGACCAGGGAATCGCCGGTGCGGTCAGTCTGGACCGGGGCGATGACCTGGAAACGGACCTTGTCGAGCGGTTCGCTGACG
Organism: Novosphingobium sp. CCH12-A3; assembly: GCF_001556015.1. Classification (NCBI taxonomy): domain Bacteria; kingdom Pseudomonadati; phylum Pseudomonadota; class Alphaproteobacteria; order Sphingomonadales; family Sphingomonadaceae; genus Novosphingobium; species Novosphingobium sp. CCH12-A3. The sequence goes on from NZ_LSIA01000242.1 coordinate 77,141, forward strand.
CCGTTGTAGGCGCCATAGGTCCAGCCCTTGGCTTCGCGCAGGTTCATGTTGATGCGGCCGAGGAAGTTGCCGCCCAGGATGTCGTTGGCGGTGTTCAGCGCGACGGTGTCATCGGTGCCCTTGGCGTCGATCACCTTGCCGGCCATGATGAACGACTGCGGCGAGCCGGGGCGGTCGACGAGGATCACGCGCGACTTCTGGGCCGGGACCGCGGCGGAGAAGTCCTTCACCGGGCGGGCCATGCGGTTCGAAGGCCAGTTGCCGAAGCTGTCATCCAGCATCTTGACCACCGCATCGAGCGTGGTGTCTCCCACCACGAAGATGCGCGCGGTATCCGGGCGGAACCAGCGGGCGTGGAAGGCCAGCAGGTCTTCGCGCGTCAGCTTCTTGACCACTTCGGCATCGCCCAGGCCGCTCGACGGGAAGGCATAGGGGTGGCTGCCGTAGAGCGTTGGCACGAGCACTCGGGCGGCGAGCGCCTGCGGGCTCTTCATCTCGGCCGAGATCGCCGTGAGCTGCTGGGTGCGCACGCGCTCGAGGTCCGCCGGAGCCAGCGACGGACGGCGCACCACGTCTGCAAGCAGGCCGAGCGATGCACCGAGGTTGGGCGAGAGCGCATCAACTTGGAACGAGGTCAGGTCGCTGGTTGCCGAGAGCGAGATGTTGGCGCCGAGGCGTTCACGCTCACGCGCGAATTCCGAGCCCGAGAGCTTCTGCGTGCCTTCATCCATCAGGCTGAGCAGAAGCGATTCGGTGCCGAGCGCCGACTTCGGATCGGCGGCATAGCCGGCATCGAAGCTGACGCGGACCGAGACGGTCGGCACTTCGGAACGCTTGGCGAAATAGACCGGAATGCCGTTCTTGAGCGTCGCGCGCTGGATCGCCGGGAAGTCGAGCGGCGCAAGCTGGCCGACGGCGGGCAGCTTCGAACGGTCCGCGCCCGCAACTGCCGGGGCAGGCACGCCCTTGGCCGGCATGTCGGGATCGCGGAAGTAGGCGGGCCGCATGCCGGTTGCGCCGTTGGTGTAGAAGCCGCCACGCGCTTCGCCGCCTTCGGTGCGCTCGCCCGGCTCCACCGTCAGCGCGAAGGCGGGGCGGGTCAGCCACTTGCCCAGCGCGGCCTTGACCTCGGCGGGCGTCATCTTGGCGGTGCGATCAAGCTCCTGCCGGTAATGCTCGGGGGTGCCGTTGTAGAGCAGGCCCTCGGCCAGTGTCGGCGCCTTGCCGTTGAAGCCGCCGGTGCGCTCCAGCCCTCGGATCTCGTTGGCGGTGGCAGAGGTTGCGGCGCGCAGCAGTTCGTCCTGCGTCGGGCCGTCCTTGATGAACTTCGCGATTTCGGCATCGAGCGCGGCAGCGACCTTGGCCGGGTCCTGCCCCGGCGTGACATCGGCCTTGATCACGAACTGCGCGGCCTGCGCGAACACTTCGGCATCGGCCGAAACCGCAACGGCGACCTTCTGTTCACGCACCAGCGCGTCGTCGAGGCGCGAAGAGGCGAGGCCGCCCAGCACCGAGGCGGCAAGATCGAGCGGCAGATAGTCGGGGTTGTCGAGACCGGGCACGGCCCACATGCGGTAGATGCGCGTGGTGGCAACCTGATCCTTGATCGTCTTGGCGACGGTGGCGGGAAGCGTCGGCACCGGGGCGCTGACCGGCTTGACCTGCGGGCCCGGCTTGATGTTCCCGAACCACTTGGTGACCTTGGCCTTTGCGGTAGCCGCGTCGATGTCGCCCGAAAGGACGAGGATCGCATTGTTGGGCCCGTAATGGTCGGTGAACCAGCCCTTCACGTCCTCGAGGCTTGCCGAATCGAGGTCGGCCATCGAGCCGATCGTCGAGTGATGGTAGGGGTGGCCCGAGGGGTAGAGGTTTTCGAGCTGTTCGTACTCGACGATGCCGTAGGGATTGTTGTCACCCTGACGCTTTTCGTTCTGGACGACGGCGCGCTGGTTATCGAGCACCTTCTGCGTCACCGCGCCGAGCAGGTGGCCCATGCGGTCCGATTCCATCATCAGCACCATGTCGAGCGCGGCGGTGGGCACGGTCTCGAAGTAGTTGGTGCGATCGAACCAGGTGGTTCCATTGACGTCGGTGGCGCCGACCTGCTGCAGCGGCGTGAAGAAATCACCCGGCACGTTCTCGGTGCCATTGAACATCAGGTGTTCGAACAGGTGGGCAAAGCCAGTCTTGCCCTTGGGCTCGTTCTTCGAGCCGACGCCGTACCACACCGAGACCGCGACCACGGGAGCCTTGCGGTCGGTGTTGACCAGCACGGTCAGGCCGTTGTCGAGCTTGAAGCTTTCGTAGGGAATCTGGACCTTGGCGACGAGGTCGGAGAGCGGGGCAGGCTTTGCTTCCTGCGCAAGGGCAGGTGATGCAAGCGCGGTCGATGCGGCAAGGGCAAGCAGGCTGGCGGAAAGTTTGTGCTGCATGAGTGTCCCGTGAAGTGGCAGCGGACAGGCGCGCTGCGGAGTTGTGCGAGGTCGAAGAGCAGGTCCAGCCTGAATGTCGGCTTAGCCACAGCCCCCAGATTTGGTTTGATTGGAAACTTTCTAGTGCCCATGCTCGCGCGCGCAAGTGGGGCGTGCCCAATGGGCAGGTGCCACGCGATCCGTTTCGACAAACGACAAAGAGAGACCGATGAACGTCAAGCTGCTTGTTTCTGCGCTGTTGCTGTCTGGCGCAGCAATTCCTGCCCTGGCCGAGGAGCCGGTGTTCGATGCGCAGGCCGTGCGTGCGCACGTGACCTTCCTGGCCGACGATCTGCTGGAAGGGCGCGATACCGGCAGCCGCGGTTACGACATCGCCGCCAGTTACGTTGCCTCGCAGTTCATTGCGCTGGGGCTCAAGCCTGCCGCCGCCGATGGCTCATTCTTCCAGAAGCTGACGGTGCGCGAGGCAAGGCTGGATGGCGCGCCGAAGCTCGCGCTGACTTATGGCGGCAAGGAGACTGTGCTGTCCGATACGGCGCAACTGCTGGTGCGGCCCAGCCTGACCGACGCCAAGGTGTCATTCGAAGCGCCGCTTGTGTTTGCAGGCTTCGGTTTCGACCGCCCGGACCTTGGATTCAACGACTACAAGGGCCTCGACGTAAAGGGCAAGATCGTCGTCGTGCTGACCGGCTTTCCCAAGGGCACGCCGAGCGAGCTTGGCGCGCACCTCAATTCCGACAAGGCGATGATGGCGATGAAGCGCGGCGCGATCGGCGTGATCAGCGTGCCGACGATCGAGGATACCGCCCGCCGCCCGTGGGACAAGCGCGTGGCGATTTCTGATGGTCCGGCCAAGGGCTGGGTCGGCGCTGATGGCAGGGCCTTCAGCCGCACGCCGGGTATCAAGGGCGGGGCGACGCTCAACCCCGATGCTGCCGCGCCGTTGTTCGCCGCATCGGGCAAGCCGCTGGCGAAGATTCTTGCAGAGGCCAACAGGACCGGCGGCAAGCCAAAGGGCTTTGCCATGAAAGCCCGCGCCAGCCTGTCCTATGCGCAGACGTGGAAGGACGTGGTCAGCGAGAACGTGGTTGCCATGTTGCCGGGAAGCGACCCGCAGGTTGCGGGCGAGTTCATCGCCATGACCGCGCATCTCGATCACATCGGCGTGCATGGGAAAGGCGAGGACACGCTGCACAACGGCGCCATGGACAATGCCTCGGGAGTGGCGACGATGATCGAAGTGGCGCGTGCCGTGGCGAAGGAGAAGCCCCGCCGTTCGGTGATGTTCGCGGCGCTGACCGGCGAAGAAGGCGGTCTGATCGGCTCGGACTATCTGGCGCGCAACCCGGTCGTGAAGGGTGAGGTTACAGGCCTCGTCAACTTCGACATGCCGGTGCTGACCTACATGTTCAGCGATGTCGTTGCCTTCGGTGCCGAAAACTCGACGATGGGCAAGGTCGTGGCCGAAGCGGCGACAAAGGCGGGGATCAAGCTCTCGCCCGATCCGATGCCCGAGGAGGGGCTGTTCACCCGCTCGGACCATTACCGCTTCGTGCAGCAGGGCGTGCCCGCGGTGTTCATGATGACCGGCTTCGAAGGGCCGGGCGAAAAGGCCTTCCGCAGCTTCCTGAAGGATCACTACCATCAGCCCAGCGACGATCTGAAGCTGCCGTTCAATTGGGATGCCGGTGCGCTGTTCGCCAAGGTCAACTACTACACCGTGATGGGGCTCGCCAACGGGGCCGAACGGCCGAAGTGGTACGCAGGCAGCTTCTTCGGCAAGGAATTCGCGCCCAAGGCTGCGAAGGCCGCCGATCCAGTGAAGTGACGTTGCGCGGGGTGCCCACCCCGCTGCGACCAGGTTCGCTTCGCTCTCCAAGTCTCGCGGCCCTCCCG
>NZ_LSIA01000243.1:0-3087 GCF_001556015.1 Novosphingobium sp. CCH12-A3
GATTGGCGGCCGTCAAGGATCGCGGGTGCCCCCCGATTTTGGCCTGCTGCGGCTACCGCCTTGCGAGCAAAAATCGGCTCCCCCCACGCCCGCGACACGCGGCGGCAGCGCGGGCGCGCCGCCGTCCCTGACTGCCTGACTCCGGCGTCCTTCCGATGGGCATCTTTCATCAGCGTGATGAGAGACAATTCCTTTTGGAGGTTATCATGACGGACCGTTTCTCGAACTTCGCCGACCTTGCCGAACACTATGCGCGCGAAATCGCCACGCCCGACTACGCCCGGGCATTCATGGAGCAGACCGAACTGGCCAAGCTCTCGATCGAACATGAGCCGAGCGCTGCCGAAATGCCCGACCCCGAGGTGGCCCAAGCAGCGATCGAGATGATGCTCGCGACCGTCTTCGACCTGTTCCGCGACACCCGGATGGAGGACTTTGCGAACGAAGTCGCCTGGGGCATCGCCAACAGCTTCCATGTCGTCGCCAAACGCCTCGATGACCGCGAGGATGCCATGGCGAACCAGTTGCAGGAAAAGCTGCGCGAATACGATCCTAGCGAGGTCTACGCGACCGACCTTGAGGACCTGACCATGCAGGCCCGCAGCCTTGCCGAATGCCGCGATGCGATGGAGTGCATGCGTGACCATGCCGCACGGATCTACCTTGTCGAAACCGGTCGGCCTTTCTCGCCGGTGCGGGGGTCCAGGGTGTCGTCCAAGACCAATGCCTCGATGATCGAAGCGCGCGACTATCTTGCGTCACAGAAGGCGCAGCGGCGCGAGCAGTTTGCCCCATCGGGTCCGGTCGTGGTGTTCTCGGGCGGACAGCAGTTCACCGACATTGCGCTGGTTGAAGACTATCTCGATGCGATCCATGCCAGGGTCCCGTCGATGGCGCTTGCAACGACCGCCCAAAACAAGGGCGCGGACGTGATCGCGGCGGCCTGGGCATCGCGCCACAATGTACCGGTGATCCTGTGCAAGCCCGATACCTCGCGGGGACCTTCGGCGCCCTATCAGCGCAACGCGCGCATGCTCGCCTTCAAGCCTGTCGAGGCGGTGGTGTGCAGCGGCGGCGGCATCCAGGCGAACCTTGCCGACCGGCTCCGGGAAGCACGCATTCCCTTGCACATCGTGCGCGATGCTTCGGTCCAGAACGAGGCTCCGGCGGCGCGGACCAAGGCCGCAGCGCAAGCTGAGCGGCCTGCGATGAAGCGCACGGCATGTGGCACCGTCAATGGCGATGACCTCCCGCCATTCTGAGCGGGGCCTGCTCCGATTGTATCAACCAGAAGGGTGTCCGGCCTCACCGCCGGATGCCCTTCTTTTGTGTCGATCGGGACGCACACTGTCATGGCCCGGCTCGCTCGCTTCTTGCCCCCGCCAGTAATGGCTTGACGGCCTGCTGGCGGGCACGCGAAGGCTTCGCATCGGCCGGGCGCTCGAGATCCGTGCCTGGGACCACCGGGTGTGCTGCCCAACAGGGTTAAATACTCTCGCAGACTTCCAAGTATGATGGCCGCCATTGGCCCGCGTCAAGAAGGGCGGTTCCCCCAATTTTTACGCCTGAAGAAGGCGAAAAAATCGGCTCCCCCACCCCCGCTGCGCGGCGGGCCGCGAGCGGCCCGTTCCTGACCCGGACCAAGCTCGGCCATCCCTGAGGAGACCTCTTCAATTCCTTTGACAGGAGGCTCACATGAACGCTCTTACCAAGACCCTCGACATCCCGGCTTTCGACCACATCAGCTATGACGCAGCAGTGCGCGCTGCGACGATGCGGGCCCAGCACAGCTTCTTCGACCAGCACGTCATCGAAGACGAGTTCGGCTGCTTTCTCGCCATCGACGAGGGTGACTATAACGCCCTGCCCCAGGACCTGATCGACCGGATCGTCCATTCTGTCCCGGGCATGATGGCCGACGACTTCGACGAAGCGAACATCGCCCGCGCCGCGAGCTTCATGAGCGTGGTGATGGATCCCGACTGGGACGCCGACTGCCCGTTCTGACATGCCGCATATCGCACTGCGCCGGAGGGCTCTTGAGGGGCTCTCCGGCCCCTCTTTTTGCGTGTGTTCAATAAAGCGCAGCCGGGGCATCGAGCCCCGGCTGCGCTGGCCTCTGCCGAGGCCGGTTTCAGCTTGCCCGCAGGCGCTTTTCCGCTTCGTCCAGACCGAGCTTTCCGAGAGCGGCGAAGAATGCTTCGACCCTCTCGAAAGGCGCCTTGCCGAGAACCGATTTGTGCATCAGTTCGACACTCGCTGCCCGCTCGCTTTCGCGCAGTTTCGTCTCGCGCGCTTCCAGCGCCTGACGCTCCTTCGCGATTGCCTGTCGTTCCGCTTCAAGGCTTCCTTTTCTGGCCATGTTGATACCTCGTGGGTTGGTGCTGAAACCTCCCGGCCTGAGGATTCCAAGCAGCGAGCGCAGTGGCAAGCCTTTTGCCAACGGTCCTGCAAATAAATCGTGCGGCCAGTCCTGTAATCAGCGGCGCTCATTGGCTCCAGGACAGGCGGTCAAGGCCCGACTCTATGCGCATCAAAGACCAACAACCACCCACCAGACACAAGGCATCGGATTAAGGGGATGGATTGCACACCCTACACGGCAGGGCCGTAGCGAAAATGGCGGAAATGCGTGTGTGTACAGAGTGGATCTTTGGTAATACAGCGTATTACATTGCTGTAGCCTGCCGGTAAAGTCCCGGAATTCCGCGATTTCATCGGTATTACAATGTAATACGCCATTTGGTCCCCAACCCCATTCTTGCCAAGGGCCCGCCGATGCCCTAAAACCCTTCTCGCGCAATCTCCACCAGGCCCTTTCGAAGGGCGTGGTGATGACTGAAACAGTTCTGATAACCCTCCGGCTTCCACAGCCGCTGGCCGATGCGGCGCAGGCTGCCGCAACCGCGCAAAACGTCTCCCGATCGAACCTCTTGCGAATCGCGCTTGAGCAATTCCTGGGCGTCATGTCGGGCACCAGCGAGGCGGACCGGCGCCGGCAGTTCTCGGCCGAGTATCTGTTCCTGGTCGCTGACCTCATCGTGCAGCGCCAGTACCCCGATGCCCATAGCGCGCTGATCACCGAAG
>NZ_LSIA01000244.1:0-824 GCF_001556015.1 Novosphingobium sp. CCH12-A3
CGACCTGATCGAGCATATCTGCGCCATGCCGCCGATCCCGACCGCGCTCGATGCCTTGCTCGAGCACTACGGGGTGACTGCGGTGGCCGAGGTGACAGGGCGCAGCAAACGCCTGGTCCGTGATGGATCGGGCCGGCAGCGTCTCGAAAGCCGCTCACCCCGGACCAACCTTGCCGAGACCACCGCGTTCATGACCGGGGCCAAGCGCATCCTCGTCTTCTCCGATGCTGGCGGCACGGGGCGCAGCTATCATGCGAGTCTTGATGCCAGGAATCAGCAGCGCCGGGTCCATTTCCTGCTCGAGCCCGGATGGCGCGCCGACCGGGCGATCCAGGGGCTGGGGCGCACGCACCGCACGCACCAGGCCTACCCGCCGCTGTTCCGCCCGGTCACCACCGACTGCAAGGGCGAGGCCCGGTTCACCAGCACGATCGCGCGCCGTCTCGATGCCTTGGGCGCGCTGACCCGCGGCCAGCGGCAGACCGGTGGGCAGGGGATGTTCGATGCGTCCGACAATCTCGAGAGCATTTATGCGAAGCATGCGCTCCACGACTGGTACGGCCTGCTGGCGACGGCCAAGCTAAAAAGCACCACCCTGTCCGAGTTCCAGCGGATGAGCGGTCTCGAGCTCACCGACCAGGACGGCGTGCTGCGCGAGGACCTGCCGCCGATTCAGCGCTGGCTCAACCGCATCCTCGCGATGAAGATCGCCGTGCAGAACGCGATCTTCGATGAGTTCCTGACCCTTGTCGAAACCTGCGTCTCGGCCGCCAAGGAAGCCGGGACCTTCGATATCGGCGTCGAGACCGTAGCAGTCGAGGCCT
>NZ_LSIA01000245.1:0-302 GCF_001556015.1 Novosphingobium sp. CCH12-A3
ATGGCTTGAGCAGGCCGGAGCGCCGCTTTGCCCGATCGAGGATCACGGCCAGATGAGCCATGAGGCGCTGGACGATGACAGCGAGGATGAGGGCGGCGAGGACGGCTAGACGCCCTGCCCTTTCATCCGATAGCCGTTTGCGCTATGACCACATGCAAACATGAGTTCATGTAAGGATATTCACATGCCAACAATCGCGATCATCAGCCAGAAGGGGGGCGCGGGCAAGACCACCCTCGCCTTGCACCTGGCCGCAGCCGCCGAGGATTCCGGGCATACCGCGCTGGTGATCGACCTCGACC
>NZ_LSIA01000246.1:0-781 GCF_001556015.1 Novosphingobium sp. CCH12-A3
GGTGCGCCGTAACGGCGGAAATTAAGGAGTGCTATCATGGATAGTTGATCTTGCTGGCTATAGATCATGCCCACTGGACTAACCTCGGCCAGAAATGGCTGCGATCCCGAAAGGGACGGGGAACAATAGCATGTTCAGAAAAGGTCCCGAAACGCCAAAGCCATTTGAGGCGCGAGGGATCAGGGCAAGACGTGTATGGTGAAAGCTATACTGCCTGAACCCCAGTTTGCAGCGGCTGATAACGTGGCGATGTCGCAGAATGGTTGACGCGGCATATCGGAGAGACGGAGGAAAGGGCGTTGAGTTCCTCCACAGCGAGCGGGACTTCCGCGAGCGCGCCAGCCTCTCTGACGCACCCTCTATAGGGAGGGGTAAGTGAACGAACGGGGCACCTAACCACGTCGTATCTCCAATTTCCGTAATTACGGGATGCCCTGAAGCAGGCGCTGGGAAGACCAGCGACCTGTATGGGCACGGAGCCGCCATATTACTCAAATGCCCGGTGTAATGGCCGGGACAGCCGCCGAGCAATCGGCGGACGGTCGGCAGTATAAGCTCGGGGTGACCCGGGCGAAAGCCTAACCGACCGGGGGAAGGGCGGCAGCGACTGCGATCAGACGACCTCAAAAGGAGGTGTGCTAATGCTGCCAGATACCATTGAGAGGGCCGTCAGATCACTCCCGACCGTCATCAGGTCGGGTCGGAAGGTCAATGGCCTCTATCGCCTGCTGAAAAGCCCGCTCCTCTGGGAGCATGCCTACCAGCGGATCGCCCCGAATAA
>NZ_LSIA01000247.1:0-1391 GCF_001556015.1 Novosphingobium sp. CCH12-A3
CCCTCCCGCAAACGCCCCCAACCTGCCGGCGCGCCGGCACCCTTGTCCCCGAGATCCGCGCACGCGATCTCGCCCGCCATGTGGATCGTCACCGAATGGCCAAGACCGTGTGCGGGCTTGGGGAGCGCAGCGACTCGAGCCACGGTGCCGCGCAAGCGGCAGGCGCAGGATGGTTGTAACTGTTGCTCAGTTGAGCTACAATGAAGACGGATCACAGGAGGTTCTTATGGCCGCTACCGCTTTCGTGCGCGCGCGCATCGACGAAACATTGAAGGATGAAGCCGCCGCCGTCCTGGCCGAACTGGGACTGACCGTATCCGATGTGGTCCGCATGACGCTCACCCGGATCGCGAAGGATCACGCCTTGCCTTTCGAGCTAAAGGTGCCGAACGCCGAAACGCGGGCAGCCATCGAAGCCTCTCGCGCAACGATGAAGTCCCGCCGCGCCCGCTTCACCGATCCTCAGGAATTGTTTGATGCCCTCGACCAAGAAGCCCGCCAGCAGTAAGCGTGCTTCGCTCCCTCGAGAGGCCTCCTACGAAAAGAAGTTCGTGAAGGATTGGGAGCGGTTGTCGCGCAGCGGGCGCTACAACATGAAGCAGCTCAAGGAAGCGATGATGCTCCTTATCGCCAATGACGCGCCGCTTGGCCCGGAATGGCTGGACCATGCCCTCAAAGGCGACTGGAGCGACCATCGCGAGTGCCATATCGGCGGCGACTTCCTGCTCATCTACACGATCGAGGGAAACCTGGTGAACTTCGTGCGCGCCGGCACGCATTCGGAGTTGTTCGAATAGCCTGCCGCTTCCTTGCGGATACAAGCATAAATATGCGCAACGCTATAACATAGCTATCTTTTGTATATCGCCTAGATAGCAATCTGCCCGCAATGAAGGGGAAGCCATGAGGGCCATATTCATCCGCCACGGTGAAAGCACTGGCAATGCCGGCATCCCTTGCCATGATTTGGCGACGATCGAGCTGACGGAGCGGGGCCAGGAACAGGCGCATCATGTCGCGGCGAGTTGGACCGAAGCGCCGGCGCTCATCGTCACGTCGCCCTATACCCGCACCCGGCAAACGGCCGCGCCTACCATCGCGCGTTTCCCCGATACGCCGGTGGAAGTGTGGCCGATCGAAGAGTTCACCTATCTGCAACCGGCGCGCTGGAACGGCACGCGGAGCGCCGAGCGGATGCCTCATCTCGAACGCTATTGGAGCGAGGCCGATCCTGATTATTGCGGCGGGGAGGGGGCGGAGAGCTTCGCCACCCTGCTCCGGCGCGGCGGCGCGGCCCTAGCCCGCCTCGCCGCCATGCCTGCGGGATCGCTGGTCTATGTGTTCGGGCATGGGCAGTTCATCCAGGCCGCGCACGCGATCGTCGCCGACGC
>NZ_LSIA01000248.1:0-9165 GCF_001556015.1 Novosphingobium sp. CCH12-A3
TTCGGCGCCGTGCTATCAGCCCTGGGTTGTCCTGTCTGTCCTTGGGTAACGGCAGAAATTGCCCGGTGGGTCTTGGGGCTCGCCCCGCATTGAACCCGCTGCGCACCTGCCGCACCGATCGCGCCGGAAGCTTTCCGAACACAGCATGGGCTTCCGAAGGGAGAGGAGCGGGTTGGCCTTGTGCCCTCTCCTGACCTGTGGGCGGAGCATGTAACCTATATGGTTCGTTTTGTCAAGATATCTTCGCACCACTCTCAGTCGTCATCCAAGGCTTGACCCGGGATCCCGCTTTCTTGTTGCGAGGGTGTGCAGGAAGAAAAGCGGGACCCCGGGTCAAGCCCGGGGCGACGGTAGAGACTGGAAACTCCGGGGGGGCAGCGCGATCAGGGACACGAAATCAGGCCAGGGCGTTCGCCCACTCCGCCTCCTTGAAACCGACCAGCAAGCCGCCCCGATGCTCCACGATAGGGCGCTTGATGACGGAAGTGTTTTCGGCGAGCACGGCGGGGGCGTCGTCTCCGGCAAGGGTGGCCTTCTGGGCGTCGTCGAGCTTGCGGAATGTCGTGCCGGCCTTGTTCACCACCTTGTCGAGTCCGGCGGCGGCGATCCATCGGGCGATCCGGGCGGGGTCGGCACCCTGCTTCTTGTAGTCATGGAAGGTGTAGGCGATGCCCTGCTTGTCGAGCCAGACCCGCGCCTTCTTGACCGTGTCGCAGTTGGGGATGCCGTAGACGGTGATGCTCATGAGTCCTGCCTGTTGAAGCGGTGCACGCGCGTTGGCGTGCCCGCGAAAAGGGTATAGCTCTCGTAGTATTCGGTGCGGCCCCTTGCCTGCATTTCGGCGTGATGGGCAACGCGGCGCCATGCCAGTGCCGATGCCTCATCCTCCCATTCAGACAGGGCAATGACCTCGCCGTCGTCGGCAGTATAGCTCTTGAAGGCGAGGTAACCGGGCTGCCGGGCGGCGAGCTCTTCCATCGCCTGGGCATCGGCAGAGTAGGCGGCGGCATCGATATCGGCGCGCTTGCGGTTGCGGAAGACGACGAGGAACATGGGGCAAGCGATAGCGCGATGGCCCGCGCGCCGAAAGGTGGACTTTTCCGCGCATCTGCGACAAAGCGCCATCCCATGAGCCTGAACAGCTTCGGTCACCTCTTCCGTTTCACCACCTGGGGCGAAAGCCACGGGCCCGCGATTGGCGCGGTGGTCGACGGCTGCCCTCCCGGCCTTGCCATCAGCGAGGCACAGATCCAGCCGTTCCTCGACGCGCGCCGCCCCGGCCAGTCGCGCTTTACCACGCAGCGGCAGGAGCCGGACCAGGTGCGCATCCTCTCGGGCGTGTTCGAGGGCCCAGATGGTGTCAGACGCACGACGGGAACGCCGATCAGCCTGATGATCGAGAACGTGGACCAGCGTTCGAAGGACTATGGCGACGTGGCCAAGGCCTATCGCCCCGGTCACGCCGACTATGCCTATGATGCCAAGTACGGTTTCCGCGACTATCGCGGCGGCGGGCGCTCGTCGGCGCGCGAGACGGCTTCGCGCGTGGCCGCTGGCGCCGTGGCGCGTCTGGTCATCCCCGAAGTCCAGATCCTTGCCTGGGTCAGCGAAATCGGTGGCGACCGCATCGACATGGATCACTTCGATGCCGACGAGATCGGCCGCAACCCGTTCTTCTGCCCGGATTCGTGGGCGGCGGCGCGCTGGGAAAAGCGGGTCGACGAGGCGCGCAAATCGGGCTCGTCGCTGGGTGCGGTGGTGGAATGCGTGGCGACGGGGGTTCCGGCCGGCTGGGGCGCACCGCTCTATGCCAAGCTCGATGCCGAACTCGCCCATGCGATGATGGGCATCAATGCGGTCAAGGGCGTGGAGATCGGCGACGGCTTCGAAGCGGCGCGCAATACCGGCGAAGGCAACGCCGATCCGATGCGGCCGGGTTCCGGGGCGCCTGAATTCCTGGCGAACCACGCGGGCGGCATTGCCGGCGGCATTTCGACCGGGCAGCCGGTGACGGTGCGCGTGGCGTTCAAGCCGACGTCCTCAATCCTCACGCCGATGCCGACGATCACGCGAGAGGGTGAGGCGACCGAGCTGTTCACCAAGGGCCGCCATGACCCATGCGTGGGCATTCGCGGGGTTCCTGTGGTTGAGGCGATGATGGCGCTGGTGCTGGCGGACCAGAAGCTGCTGCACCGGGGGCAAGTCGGCTAAAAGCGGCTGCTGTTAAAAGATCGGCGGCGGTTGAGCCGCTGGTGAAAGGTCGTTAGTCTCCTCTGCAACAAAATTGCGGGAGCACGTTTCTTGGCCAAGCGCCTTACCCTCTACATCGTGATCGGCATGGTGCTCGGCATCCTCGTCGGTTACGTGCTCAACACCAGCTATCCCAAGGGCGACGAAACGCTGGCGCAGATCGCCGATACGCTGAAGCTGCTGCCTGACATCTTCCTGCACCTGATCAAGATGATCATCGCGCCCCTGATTCTGGCGACGCTGGTGACGGGCATCGCCGGGATGGGCGACAGCGCGGCGCTGGGCCGGATCGGCGGGCGGGCGCTGGCATGGTTCATCACCGCCAGCCTGATCTCGATCGGTCTCGGCCTCTTGCTGGTGAACCTTTTCAAGCCAGGGGTGGGGCTGGAATTCACGGCCGCCGGGCCAGTGGGCGATCTGGCGACGGCGGACTTCACCTTGCGCCACTTCGTGCTCGAGATTTTCCCGACCAGTGCCCTCGACGCGATGGCCAAGAACAACGTGCTGCAGATCCTCGTGTTCTCGCTGTTCGCGGGCGTGGCGCTGTCGGCCATCGGCGAGACCGGGGCGCCGATCGTGCGCGGCTGCGAGGCGCTGGCGCATCTCATGCTGCAGATCACCGACTATGTCATGCGCATGGCGCCGCTTGCCGTGTTCGGGGCGCTGGCTTCGGTGATCGCGACCAAGGGGCTCGGCATCGTCGTGACCTATGGCGTGTTCGTCTCGGAGTTCTACTTCGGGCTGCTGCTGCTGTGGATCATCCTGCTGACACTGGGCGGGATCTTCCTCAAGGGCCGCATCTTCCTTCTGGCGCGTTACATTCGCGAGCCGCTGCTGCTGGCGTTTTCGACCGCGAGTTCCGAATCAGCGCTGCCCAAGCTGTTCGAACAGCTAGACCGCTTCGGCGTGCCGCGCCGCATTTCAGGGTTCGTGCTGCCGCTGGGCTACAGCTTCAACCTCGACGGTTCGATGATGTACACCAGCTTTGCGACGATGTTCATCGCGCAGGCCTATGGCATCGAGCTTTCCATGGGGCAGCAGATCGCCATGCTGCTGACGCTGATGGTGACCTCGAAGGGCATTGCCGGGGTGCCGCGCGCGAGCCTTGTGGTGATTGCCGCCACGCTCACGCAATTCGGGCTGCCGCTCGAGGGCATTGCCCTGCTGCTCGGCGTCGATACCTTCCTGGACATGGGGCGCACCGCCACCAACGTCGTCGGCAATGCAGTGGCGACCTCGGTCATCACCAAGTGGGAAGGCATGTTGCAACCGCCGCTGGACCCCGATGCCGAGCCACCGCACGCACCTGCCCATACCGTGGCCGATGGTCGGGCAGGGCTTAACCTCGACCCGGTCAACTACGAGAAGTAGGCCCTATTTCTCCAGTTCGACCGGAGTGAATTCGCCCAGACCGCAGGCGCCCCGGTTGATCGGGCCGGGGCCGCCGTTGTTCACCAGCACCGTGATGATGTCGACATTGCAGAGCTGGGTGAGCGAGGTCGAGTAGGAGAAAGCGCGCTCGAACCCGAGGCTGAAGCAACGGTTGGGCAGGGTGTTGCGATACCACTGGCCGCCGCTGGTGCGGAAGTCGATGGTCCAGTCATCGCGGACCTGGCTTTCGCGGATGGTCTGGAGAGGCAGGCAATTGACCGGCTTGCCGACGACCTTTGCCTTGGGAATGTCGCTACGGTGGCCGTCATTGCCCTGTTTTGCATCGGCAGTGCAGCCGGCCACGGCCAGTGCCACCCCTGCGATCAGAAATGGAGTCACGCGCTTCATGCCTTGCTCTCCTTCCTTGCCTTCTGGCCTGCGGGAGCCTTTGCCTTCCTGGCCTGGGCGGGCCTGGCTCCTTTCTCCAGAACCTTGCCCTTGAAGCTGCAAAGATCAACCAGCCCGCAGTGCCAGCATTCGGGCGTCCGCGCCTTGCACACATAGCGTCCGTGCAGGATCAGCCAGTGGTGCGCGCCGACGCGAAACGGCTGGGGAACCTTCTTCTCCAGCCCTTTCTCAACGGCGAGTGGCGTCTTTCCCTTCGCAAGGCCGGTGCGATTGCCGACACGGAAGATATGCGTATCGACCGCAAAGGTTTCCGCGCCGAACGCGCAGTTCATCACGACGTTGGCGGTCTTGCGGCCAACGCCGGGGAGCTGCGTGAGGAGATCGCGGTCTGCCGGAACCTCGCCGCCGTGTTCGCGCACAAGGATTTCGGCCATGGCCATGACGTTCTTGGCCTTGGAATTGAACAGGCCGATGGTCTTGATGTGCTGCTTCAGGCCCTCCTCGCCAAGGTCGAGCATGTCCTGCGGCGTCTTGACGATGGCGAACAGCTTGCGCGTCGCCTTGTTCACGCCGACGTCGGTCGCCTGTGCCGAGAGCGTGACGGCCACCAGCAACTGGTAGACGTTGCCGTATTCCAGCTCTGTCTCGGGCGAGGGGTTGGCCTCGGCGAGGCGGCGGAAAAATTCGAAGATGTCCGCCGACTTCATGTCAGAGGCCCAACACCTCGGGCATGGTGTAGCGGCCCGGTGCCTTGCCGATGATCCACTCCGCCGCGCGGATCGCGCCCTTGGCGAAGATGCCGCGATTCTCGGCAAGGTGGGAGAAGGTCAGGCGTTCGTTATCGGCAAGGAAGTGGACCGAGTGGTCGCCTGCGACAGA
This sequence comes from Novosphingobium sp. CCH12-A3, assembly GCF_001556015.1. Lineage (NCBI taxonomy): Bacteria > Pseudomonadati > Pseudomonadota > Alphaproteobacteria > Sphingomonadales > Sphingomonadaceae > Novosphingobium > Novosphingobium sp. CCH12-A3. The sequence continues at coordinate 4,909 of NZ_LSIA01000248.1, forward strand.
GCCGCCGCGCAAGGCGGCAAAGCCGATCGTGCCGGCCTTGCGCGCGCCGGTGATGCCATCGCGGCCACGCACGGCTTCATCGGCCAGATGCACGCCGCGCCCCTTGGCTGCCGCTTCGCCGAGCAGCAGCGCGGTGCCCGAGGGCGCGTCGACCTTCATGCGGTGGTGGGTCTCGACGATCTCGATGTCCCAGTCCTCGCCGAGGCGGGAGGCAGCTTCGCGCACCAGGTGGCTGAGCAAGGTCACGCCCAGCGAGGTGTTCCCGGTCTGCAGCACGGGGATGCTTACCGCTGCCGAATCGATCAGCCAGTGGTGGCGCTCCTCGAGCCCGGTGGTGCCGATGACGATGGGCACGCCGGTGTGGATCGCGGCATCGAGATTGAATTCCAATGCGCCCGGAGCGGAGAAATCGACCAGCACGTCACTGGACTGGGCGAGGGCGAGCGGGTCGCCGCCCTTGTCTATCCCGCCGGCAAATTCGTGCCCGGCTGCTGCAACTGCTGCCTGCAGCGCATTGCCCATTCGTCCAGCGCTGCCGATGATTCCGATTCTGGTCATTGCCTATCCTTCACGTCGCGTGCTTCATGGTCGTGATGAGCACCCCACGCAATATCGTCATTCTTACCGGAGCCGGAATTTCTGCAGAGTCCGGTATCGATACCTTTCGCGGAGGCGGGGGGCTATGGGAGCAGCACCGGGTCGAGGACGTGGCGACGCCCGAGGCCTTCGCGCGTGACCCGAACCTGGTGCTGCGGTTCTATGACATGCGGCGCGAGGCGATCCAGACCAAGGAGCCCAACGCCGCCCATTACGCGCTGGCCCGGCTTGACCGGGAATGGGCGAAGCGGGCGGGTGGCGAAGTGCTGATCGTCACGCAGAACGTCGACGATCTGCACGAGCGGGGCGGTGCGCTGAACGTGCTGCACATGCATGGCGAGCACCTCAAGGCGTGGTGCACCTCTTGCGACCGGCGGCACCGCTGGACCGGGCCGCTGCTCCATCGGCCAGAGTGCCCGACTTGCGGCATGCAGGCGCTGCGTCCGGACGTGGTGTGGTTCGGGGAAGTGCCTTACCGGATGGACGAGATCTATCGGGCGGTTTCGGAAGCGGATCTGTTCGTATCGATCGGCACGTCTGGTGCAGTCTATCCGGCGGCGGGGCTGGTCCGCACCGCGCGGGACCTTGGCGTGCAGACGCTGGAGCTCAATCTCGAGCGTAGTCAGGGGTCGGCGTGGTTCCACGAAACCCGTCTTGGCGCCGCTACGGAGATCGTCCCGGCATGGGTTGAGGAACTTCTCTCAAGTTAAAGTGTTGCTGCAGCGAAAAGGGTGATCTCGCGCCTGTCAAAGTGCCGCGAATCATGTTACCTACATCAGTGTGAGCAACGTGATCCCCCATCTCGTCCCAATCGCCGTAAAGCCCGATGACATCGACTTCATGGGCCACGTCAACAACGCCTCATACCTCACGTGGGTGCAGGATGCGGTGATCGACCACTGGCGTGCGCTGGCCCCGGCCGAGGCGGTCGCCGCGCACCTGTGGGTCGCGCTGAAGCATGAGATCACCTATCGCCGCCCGACCTTTCTCGATGACCAGGTGATAGCCCACGTGATCCTCGAGAAAGTGCAGGGTGCGCGCGCGTTCTACGAGACGATCATCAAGCGCGGCGAAGAAGTCCTAGCCGAGGTCAAGTCGAGCTGGTGCTGCCTCGATGCCGAGACGCTCCGCCCGGCGCGGCTGGCGCGCGAACTGGTCGAGAAGTTCCTGCCTTCTGCGGCGGAGTGAACCTCGTAGCGCCTTCGTGCCAAGCCAGTGTCCTTCGACAAGCTCAGGACGAGCGGATTTTTTTGCAAATTCATCACCGCCGCTCATGCTGAGCCTGTCGAAGCATCGTGCGCCAGGCAGCCTTCGACAAGCTCCGGATGAGCGGGGGCAGGGCAGAGGCCTCAGCGCAGCTTGGCGATGGAAAGGCCGTCGTTCTTGGCGCGCTGCTTGACCGATTCCTCGCTGCGGGTGAGGGCCTTGGCGATGGCCTTGAGGGCCATGCCTTTCTTGGCGAGCGTGTGCAGCTTGCTGACTTCGTCGGCGGTCCAGGCCTGCTTGTGGCGTTCGAAGCGTTCGGCCATGGCTCAATCCTTCCGGGTCACGGTGGCGATGTAGTTGAGCGCGAGGTCGTCGGACAGGTGCAGGCCCTTCGACACGCTCCATGCGATGCCCATGGGATTGCCCATCTTGAGGCCCGCGTCCTCGAGCAGGTCGTGCAGTTCGACCGGCGTGATGAAATCGTCCCAGTGGTGCGTGCCCCGGGGCACCATGCCGATGGCCTCTGCGCCTTCAACCAGCAGCAGGCGCGAGCGCGTGGTGCGGTTGGGGGTGGAGAGGATCATCAGCCCGCCGGGGGCGAGCGCAGCCTCCAGTGCAGCAATGAAGGCGGCCTTGTCGGCCACGTGTTCGATCACTTCCATCGAGGTGACGAGGTCGTAGCCTGCAAGGCCGAGCTGGCCGACATCGCCGCAGCGGTAGTCGATGCCGAGCCCTGAACCTTCGGCATGGAGCCGGGCGGCGGCGATGTTCTCTTCGGCTGCGTCCACCCCGGTCACTTCCGCGCCGAGCCGGGCCAGCGGTTCGCACAGCAGGCCGGCGCCGCAACCGACATCGAGCGCCCTTTTGGCAGCCAGTGGCCTTGCTACGCGCGAATCGTTGCCGAAATGCGCGTCGATGGCGTCGCGAATGAAGGAGAGGCGCACCGGGTTGAGCTTGTGCAGCATGGCCGAGGAGCCCTTGGGGTTCCACCAGTCCGCCGCCAGCTTGCCGAAGTGGGCGGCTTCAGATTCTCTGATGGTCGCTGGGCGAATGGTATTCGCAGAGGTTGCATTGCTCATAAGCCGTCCCTAAAGCGCCCGCGCTGCAAGGTCCACCGACCTTGCGGGCAAGATTCTTACGCGCAAGACTTCAGGAGCAAGCCCTTGGCCCGCATCGTGATGAAATTCGGCGGCACGTCGATGGCCGGAACCGAGCGCATCCGCCGCGTGGCGCGCATCGTGCAGCGCCAGCAGGCCGCGGGGCACGAGGTTGCGGTGGTCGTCTCGGCCATGGCGGGAGAAACCGACCGCCTCGTCAACTTCTGCCGCGAGGCAAACCCGCTTTACGATCCGGCCGAATACGACGTGGTCGTGGCCAGCGGCGAGCAGGTGACGTCTGGCCTTCTGGCGATGCACCTGCAGGCGCTGGGCTGCAAGGCGCGTTCATGGCTCGGCTGGCAGTTGCCGATCCACACCGACGATGCCCATTCCAAGGCGCGCATCGAAGGCATCGATTCGGAAGCGGTGCTGGCCTCGATGGCCTCGGGCGAGATTGCCGTGATCCCCGGCTTCCAGGGCGTGTCTGACAAGGGTCGCGTGACCACGCTGGGCCGTGGCGGTTCGGATACCTCTGCGGTGGCCGTGGCGGCGGCAGTCAAGGCCGATCGCTGCGACATCTACACCGACGTCGACGGGGTCTATACCACCGACCCGCGCATCGTCGCCAAGGCGCGCAAGCTGAAGAACGTCACCTACGAGGAAATGCTCGAACTGGCCTCGGTCGGCTCGAAGGTGCTGCAGACCCGTTCGGTCAGCCTTGCCATGAAGGAAGGCGTGCGCGTGCAGGTGCTGTCCTCGTTCATCGATGACGATGCGCCCGCCGCCGATACGATTCCGGGAACGATGATTGTCTCTGACGAAGAGCTTGAAGGATTGGATATGGAACGCCAGCTGATCACCGGCATCGCTGCCGACAAGAACGAAGCCAAGATCACCCTGACGCGCATTTCCGACCGTCCGGGCGCGGTTGCCGCGATCTTCGGCCCGCTGGCCGCCGCCAACATCAACGTCGACATGATCATCCAGAACATCGCCAAGGACAAGGGCGAGACCGACGTTACCTTCACGGTCCCGCTGGCTGACCTCGCCCGTGCCCAGGCGCTGCTGGAAGAGCGCAAGGACACGATCGGCTATTACCGCATGCTGGCCAACAGCAAGGTCGCCAAGATCAGCGTCGTCGGTGTCGGCATGCGCAGCCACGCAGGCGTTGCCGCAACGATGTTCCGCGCGCTGGCCGATCGTGGCATCAACATCCAGGCGATCACCACCAGCGAGATCAAGGTCTCGGTGCTGATCGACGAGGACGAGACCGAACTCGCCGTGCGCGTGCTGCACACCGCCTACGAGATGGACGGCGAGTAAGCTTCGGCTGGCGCCGAATGCCCACCCCCAGCCC
>NZ_LSIA01000249.1:0-836 GCF_001556015.1 Novosphingobium sp. CCH12-A3
CTTGTGGAAGCGCCGCGCCATGTCCTGGTCCATCACGAAGGGCATGTCGCCGACATGGCGCAGGACGATTCTTTCCGCGCCGTGCGCGGGAACGATCTCCTTGATCTCGCCCACCACGACCATCATGTCGCCCTGCGAGGCATAGACCCGGGCGAGGGCCGCGCGGCGGCGGGCCCGGATCTCTTCCTTCTCTTCGATCTTGAAGCTCTCGGGCACGAACAACACGTGGGGCAGGGCTTCCTGCTTCGCCCGGCAGCTTGCCGCTGCCTCGAGCAGCGCGCGGCGCACGACGAACCATGTCCGCTTGCCCGCCATCTTCGGATGCCAGTGTGTGAGTTCGGCCCGATCCCAGAGGACGTGCAGCAGCCCCCGCATCGACAGCTTCTGGCCCGAGGACTTCACCGTCGGCTTGTCGTTGGTGAGTGCCGCGGGCGCGAGCCGGGCGGCCCCGCGCGAGAGCGGGAAGCCGAGCTTGAGGCTGGTCTCGCCGCTCGCCTCATCGTCGAGCACGGCTGACCCACGGACCTGGCCCATGCCGGTGACATAGTCTGGCGCTTCGTAGTGATCGCAGGCGGTCGCATGACGCGCGCCCGAGCCCGGCCAGCGCGCCAGCACGTAGCCATTCTGCCGGTGCGAGATGTAGAGTGGGAGTTCGGTTCCCTTGCGGCATTCGCAATGGACCGGGCTTTTGCGCTCGTAGGCTTCGCGCAAGACGGGCTGAAGTTCATCGCCTTCGGCCACGCTGCGGCCGAGCACACGGTATCGCTGGATCATTGGGGTATCTCCAATTTCTCGCGATCGACGCTGCCCGTTCGACCTCTCGCGCATCTCCTTCG
>NZ_LSIA01000025.1:0-5033 GCF_001556015.1 Novosphingobium sp. CCH12-A3
CGGGTCGTCAAGCTAACCCACTGATACCACTCAACTTAGTTTCGGATCGGGCTCTTACCGATGGAGCCATCATGTCATTGCCCGAAATCGACTTCAAGAAGATCCGCCTCCACGGCAACCAGTCCATGGCGTTCGAGGAGCTGTGCTGCCAGCTGGCGAATGACGAGGTCTCGCCCGGCCGGGTAAAGTTCGATCGCAAGGGCGGCGGCGGCGATGGCGGCGTCGAATGTTTCGAGACGCTCGCGGATGGCTCGGAAACCGGCTGGCAGGTGAAATATTATTTCGACATCGGCTCTGCGCTTCGGTCGTTGGACAAGTCGCTCGACAAGGCATTGGTCAAACATCTGGAGATGACGCGCTTCATCGCCTGCTTTCCCTTCGATCTGGCCGACTCGCGCAAGGAAGACGTCGAGACCGCGCTCAGCAAATGGGAGGCTTGGCGTACCGGTCGCATCGACGCCGCCGCGGCAACAGGCAGAACTATCGCGATCGAACGGTGGGACGCGCACGAACTGCGCCAGCGCCTGACCGCGAGCAACCCTCGCGCCGCCGGCCGCGTCGCTTATTGGTTCGACCAGCAACTGTTCACGGCCGACTGGTTCAAGACCCGATTCGACCGTGCGCGGTCGAGCCTAGGCGACCGCTACGATCCCGAAGGCCATATCGATTTGCCGGTCGGCCAGGCGATCCGCGCCGTGGCCGGCGATCCCGCGTTCTTCGACGAACTGGGCGCGCTCGGCGCCGCGATCCGCCGCGCCGCCGAAACGGCGTTTCCGGTTTCGGGCACGCCTGTTGAGGCAGCGTGCGGCGCCGCCGCGACTGCGTTTTCGGTTATGGCTGAGAGCCGAACCGTCGCCATTTCCGATTTGCGCGACCTGATCCGCGCCGCCGCGGACGCTGCCTTCGCGCTGCACGACGAGCTCGATGCCGCCAATGGCGGGCAGGGTCCGAGCGAGGAAATGAGTAAAGTGTCGGATCTCGCGGCACGGCTTCGCGGCTTCTTGGGCATAATTCGCCAGCCCCACTGGGCGTTGCTCAACCGGCAGTCGCTCCTTGTCTACGGTGCCGCCGGAACCGGAAAGTCGCATCTCCTTGCCGATGCCTGCGCCCACCAACTGGGCGGTGAGCGCCCGGCGCTGATGATCTTGGGCGGAACTCTCGCCGATGCCGAGCCTTGGGAACAAATTCTCAAGAGCCTCGACCTTCCTCGCCATCTCGAAGTCAGCCAGTTTCTGGGCGCGCTCAATGCCGCAGGCGAAACTTCGGGGACGCGCGCGCTCATCGCGATCGACGCGCTCAACGAGAAGAACGGGCAAGCCATCTGGCCCGAACGGCTCGCGGGGCTGCTCCACGACGTTGCGCAATTTCCCTGGATCGCGGTCGTCTTGTCGTGCCGGACCACCTATGTCGATCTCGTCATCCCCGACACGCTCGATGAAGCCAAATTGCCGCGTATCGCTCATCATGGCTTTTCCGTCGCCGAAGTGCGCGCTTATCTGAGGCGGCGCGGCATGACCCTACCGGAGACCCCGCTCCAGGTTGCCGAATTTCAGACGCCGCTCTTCCTGCGCCTCTATTGCGACGCGCTCGATTATGAAGGCGAAACCTTGCTCGCGCGCGGGCTTGGCGGCGTCAGCGACATCTTCCGCGCCTATACCGCTGCGGTGCTGCGGCGGGTCCATCGTCAATTGAAGGTTCCGCCCGGGCGCACGCCCGCCGACAAGGCACTGGCGGGGCTCGTGCGCGAGATGGCCGATACGGGCCGATCGCACCTCGATCTCGATCGCGCCGAGACGATCGTACGCGCGGTGCATCCGGGCCAGTCGAGCGACGACGATATGCTTTTCCAGCTCGAAAATGAGGGGATGCTCTCGGTCGAGCCCGTGTACAACACTATGGGGAATATGGTTTCGACGGTGCGCTTCACCTTCGAGCGGATGGGCGATCATGCGATCGCCGCCGATCTTTTGTCGCGGGGCGGCGGTGATCCCGCGACGATCTGCGCCCCAGGAACGCCGTTGCACTCCGCGCTGAGCGACGAGGAAAGCTGGCTCGTCCCCAGCCTGCTCGAGGCGCTGGCGGTCCAGCTCCCTGAGAAATTCGGCGTCGAGCTTCCCGATCTTCCCGGCCTGCCCAACGAGCCCGGGCTTGTGGCGGCGTTCGAACAGAGCCTCGAGGCCCGCCGCCTCGACGCGATCACGGCGCGAACCTGGGAGTTGGTCGACCGGCTCGGCGGGCCGATGCTGCGGTACAAGACGCTAATCGCGCTCGCGACGGAGCCCGGTCATCCCAACAATGTCCTGCATCTCGATCGCGAATTGCGCGGCCTGCCGATGCCCGATCGCGACGCGCGCTGGTCGGTACACCTCGCCCAAGCGCCCGAGGCGGCATTTCATCTGATCGACTGGGTTCGCGCAGCCGATCCCGCCGGCATCTCGGACGCGCGAGCCGAGCTCGCCGCGGTCCAGCTCATCTGGTTCCTGACCGCGACTCGCCGCGCCGTGCGCGACAAGGCGACCAAGGCATTGGTGGTGCTGCTCGCCGATCGCCCGGATCTAGCGATGAAGCTCTGGCGCGATTTCCTGGGCCTCGACGATCTCTATGTCGTCGAACGCCTCGCTGCGGCCTTGTACGGCGCCGCGATGCAGGGGCGCTGGAGCCTCGACGCATTGCGCGCGGGCGCCGAGTTGCTGCAGGCCGGCCTGTTCGCCGGTGGCTCTCCGCCGGCTAACGCGCTGCTGCGCGATCACGCCTCCGGGCTGATCGGCTATGCCGCCGCGCGCGGAGCGCTGCCGTCGGGATTCGATCTCGCCTCGACGCGGGCGCCCTTTGCCAGCGCATGGCCGATCGAGCATGTATCGGAAGACCAGATTGCCGGGTTCACAGCGTCCTATGACAGCGGCGAGCCGATCGAGGACGATATCGTCTCTTCGCTGAAAGATGGCGATTTCGCGCGCTATGTCGTCGATCCGGTGGCGCGGCGCTTCAGCCCGGCGCCGCGCGGAACCGAAACGCTTCCCACCGCCAAGGACCTGCACACCGCGTGGCTTACCGATTTCACCGCCGGGGCGAGCGCTGCAGATCGCGATGCCTATGCGGCGATGATGAGCGAGATCGCGGCAATCAAAGGGGAGCGCGACGGACCGGTCCATGCCGATCGCCGCGAAGCGCTGCGCGCTTCCAAGCGTGCCTTTCGAGACGCGATCGGACCCGAACGGTTCGAGGACTGGCGCGCGCGCGCCGAAAGCTGGCGCGACGAAGGCATGTACCAGGATTTCGCGCCACGCGGTGCGGCGGGCTTCAACCTCGCCTGGGCGCGGCGCTGGGTGATGTGGCGCGCGCATGCGCTGGGCTGGTCCGAAGCCCTGCATCACGCGTTTGATCGCACCATTCGGACCGGGCGTAACAGTCACGATGTCGAACGGATCGGCAAGAAATACCAGTGGCTCGCAACCTATGAGCTGGCCGCGCGGATGGCGGATAATCTCGCGCTGATGCCCCGCGCGGACGAGCTCGGCCCCGATCGTCTCCGGAACCTCGATCCCTCGATGCTGCGTGAGCGCACCGAGGACGATGGCTGGCGCAGCGGCGCGGAAACCGGCTTTTGGGCGCCTTATGCCCCGAGCATCGACGCCGCGACGCCGCACGAAGCGCTTGCTTGGCTGAACGCCGACAGCGCGATGCTCGACAGCGCGGACACGGTCGAAGTGAGAAGCCGGGACGAACGCCAATGGCTGGTCCTGACCGGGTTCGAGCTGTGGGAAGACAATAGGACGGGCGTCCGTTCGGAATCATGGCGCAGGGTCGGCTGCACCGTCGTTCGCGCGACGGATCGTGACGCGGTGTTGGCGCGGCTCAAGAAGATTCACATGACCGCGCAGCACGACATGCCGATCGCGGGCGGAGATTCCTATGGCACGCATCTAGGGGAACATCCCTGGGCCTTCGCTGATCGCGCCGACGATGGTTGGATCGCGGAATGGCGGCCCAATGGGGCCGACTGGAAGCTGCCCGGCCAAGCCGTGCGCCCTCCCACCGCCGAATATAATGCCGAGAGCAACGGTTACGACTATTCGATTACTCAGAATATCACGCTCAACCTGCCCGCGGGCTGGCTGATGGAGAAACTGGGTCTTCATCTCTCCGACGGCTACTTGATCGAATATCGCGACGCCGAGGACCGGGTGGTGTTCATGGACCCCTCGGTCGATCAGCCCGGCCGCAACGTGGCACTGGTCGAGCGGACCTCGTTTCTCGATATGCTCGCGCGCGAGGGGCTGGTCGCGATCTGGGCGGTCGCGGGCGAGAAGTCGGTCTTCGGCGAGACGCATAGCGATGGCTTTGGCGGCCGCCGCGCCTTTACCCGGTTATTTTATTCGGATGGCTTCTGCCTCCACGCGCTGGATCGCTACGAAACCTTCGAGAAGCCGACCGCGCGGCAGCGCGCGATCCTGCTCGGCGAGGATCCGGCGGGCCTGCCGGACGATGAGGTTGAGGATGCGGACGAGGAAAGCCGCGCGGATCTCTTGGAGTGCGCGGTTGCTTTGTTGGAGCAGCTTAAGGCTCAGGGTTCGTCAGCGGCGGTTACGCTCAGCGAGACGCAACAGCCCGAACGGATCGATGACCAGGATCTACCGGACACAGCGCTCGGCGGCGCGGTCCCGCGCGAGCCGTAGGACGTTCTCCGCTCGCTATTCGAACCCGGTGAAGCGCTCGGGCTTGAGATGCGTCTCGTCGAACGGTGCCGTCAGATCCAGGGTGCGCGAAGCCAAGGCCACGCCTTTCATCGGGTCTCGGCCGACATGAAGCAGAATGACGGGTTCGCCCGGCGCGAGCGCGGCGGCTTCGTTCTAAGAGCCCGAACCGAAAGTTGTTGAGCAATACCAGCATGTTGTGATTCACGCCTCTTTGCGAAGAGATGGAGTGAATGGTGACATGGACTGGTATTGCCCGGCGCGAGCATAGCCGGGAGGGATTGCGATATCCATCGGATATGACGGATGCGGAGTGGGCGCTGGCAGAGCCATTCGTGC
>NZ_LSIA01000250.1:0-1611 GCF_001556015.1 Novosphingobium sp. CCH12-A3
GTCGCCCGTGAAAAACTCTGAAGCCTTTGGGAATGCGTGGGTTTTAGCGGATTTGAAGTAATGGAATTTGCAAGGTTCTGGGGAAATCGGGCAAAAAGCTTGCGATTGTGTGCGCCCGTGCACGAGGGGGCTTTCCTCGGGAATGGGGTCGTGATTCATTGATCTCGTCGACACGATGAGGTTCCCCGATGCCGCCGAAGAAGCCCGCCCCGCGCAGCGATGAGCTGTTTCGCAGCCAGCTCGACAACATGATCGACATGGAGCACGCGCTGGTGAAATTGGCGCGGCTGATCGACTGGTCGCGGTTCGATGCGGCGTACGGCCGGTTTTATCACGAGAAAGGCCGCCCTGGGCTTTCGACCCGGTTGATGGCGGGCCTGCATCTGCTCAAGCACATGGAGGGCCTGTCGGACGAGGCCGTTTGCGCCCGGTGGGTCGAGAATCCGTATTACCAGTTCTTCTGCGGCGAGCAGTACTTCCGCCACAAGCTGCCGCTTGATCGATCCTCGATGACGCGGTGGCGTGGGCGGATCGGTCCTGACAAGCTTGAGCTGCTGCTTGCCGAGACGCTGCGTGTGGCGATGGCGACCAATGCGGTGACGCCGCAGGCGTGCGAACGGGTGACGGTGGATACGACCGTGCAGACCAAAGCGGTCGCCCACCCCACCGACAGTCACCTGTTGATGCGCGGCATTGAATGGCTGAACCGGTTGGCCAAGAAGCACGGGATCAAGCTGCGCCAGTCATTCCTGCGCGTCGGGCGCCAGGCGCGGCGCGATGTCTCTCGGCTGATCCATGGCCGTGGCCACAGCCAAGCGATGCGCTGGGTGCGCAAGCTACGGACCTGGCTCGGCCGGCTTGACCGCGACATCGGCCGCAAGATCGCCGGCAATGAGGAGCTCGAGGCCGCCTTCGCCGTCACCCGCGAGCGGGTGGCAAAGATCCTCACCCAGAAGGCTGGCAGCACCGACAAGCTTTATGCCTTGCACGCCCCCGAGGTGGAATGCATCGCCAAGGGCAAGGCGAGGACCCGCTACGAGTTCGGGGTGAAGACATCGATCGCGGTTACCAACGCGCGCACCACCGGCGGCCAGTTCATCGTCGGCATGCAGGCGCTGCCCGGCAATCCCTACGACGGCCATACCCTGAGTGGACAGATCGAACAGGTCGAGCGCCTGACCGGCGTCACCGTCGAGCGAGCCTATGTCGACCGCGGCTACAAGGGTCACAAGCATGGCGGAAAGGCCAAGGTCTATATCGCCCATACCCGCGGCATCACCTCACCCACGATCAAACGCGAACTGCGGCGACGAAATGCCATCGAGCCGATCATCGGCCACACCAAAGCCGATGGCCTACTTGAACGAAATCACCTCACCGGTGCCACCGGCGATGCCATCAACGCCATCCTGGTGGCCGCCGGGCATAATCTGAGGCTACTCGTCGCATGGCTGACCGCCCTTTTGCGCGCCCTGCTTGCGGCTTGGCTACCCGTAGCACAGCATAAAATGGCCGCTGCCTGAGCCAAACTACCTGCTGGGTACCGCCCAGGACGCTGACAGACCCGGTCTACCCGGCACCGAAACGAACTTCGCTTTGTTCACGGACGAC
>NZ_LSIA01000251.1:0-2473 GCF_001556015.1 Novosphingobium sp. CCH12-A3
TGCCAGTAGCGGGCCATATCGACGCCGATCTCGCCGCCGACCGCCTCGATGGCGGCGCTGCCGCTGGCGAGCGTTTCGCCCATGACGATGACGATCACGTCCATTACGGCGCGGTCGGGCACGTCGAGCAAGCGCAGGAACACGCCGACCAGTCCGAAGTCGTCGCCGTTGCCGCCTGTGACGGTCGGTTCCTCGGGCGAGAAGCCGAGAAGGTCCAATACGGCGCGGCGCTTCGCGTCGAAGTCGGTTTCCGCGCGGCAAGTTTCGACGCTTTCGCGCACATCGTCGTTGCGCGCGGTCTGCGGCTCGGGCTTGACCGTCCACAGTGGCGACCCGACGATGACATGGGCGACCATCAAGCGCAGCGCGACCTTGGGATGACGGGTCAGCGAGGCGCGGACAGCGGCATGACGGTGCAGGTTGATATAGGTCTGCATCGTGCTCGTCACTTCGGGGCGCGGCACTTTGGGGCCGGTTTCGATTGCCTCGCCGCGTTCGAGCCGCTTGGCCTCCTTGCTCGTCACATAGCCTTCGTGGACCTCGACCTCGCCGCTTTCGCGCACATCTATATACACGCGCCCGCCCTTGCGCTTGGGTGCCTTGGCGAACTCATAGCGGTAGAAATATTCGCCGGGCGGGACGATCACCACGTCGAACCATCCGGCATCCAGATAGTCCTCCTTGCGCGCGTCGATTACGGCGTTCTGCGCGGTCCAGAACGCGTCGGCATCTGCAAAATAGCGGTCTTCGCCGAACAGATCGGCGACGATCGCAAGGCCGCTCGCATCGACGTCGAACAGGGCATGTTCGACCTTGATCGACTGCCCGCCGAACAGCCATGCCTTCAATTGCTGGCCGGTCGGGCAATAGGCGTCGTCATCGTCGTAGAGCGCCAGCCATGCCTTCTGCTGCTGCTTGCTCGCCAGCGTCAGATGCCGGACGGTCGCCGCGTTGATCTTCTCCTTGCGGTAAAGATCGCGGATGCGCGGAAGCAGGTTGCCGAGCGCTAGGATACGCTTCACGCCAAGCTCGGGAATGCCGAACGTCGCGGAGATATCCGCAATGTCGCGGCCCTCCTTGACCAGCCGTGCGAAGGTTTCCCATCGCGTCACCTCGTCGGGATCGAGCCGGGTGTTCTCGAGAAGCGATGCCTCGATGGCGTCGGCGTCGTCCCCGGCGTCGAGGATGGCGACGGGAAGCGGGCCGTGGTCGATGCCCTCGACAAGCGCGATGGCGTTCGCCGTCCAGCGCCGCCGCCCGGCGACGATTTCGTGGACGCCATTATCGTTGCCCGCCTGCGGGCGCACGATCAGCGGCACGATGACACCGCGCTTGCGGATCGAGGGCAGAATGTCGCCCACGTCCGGGGGCTTGGGTCCGTGCCGCATGTTCACCTTGGACGGAACCAGCTTGCTATGGTCGATAAAGTCGAGTTTCATTGGTCTGCTCCTTCTGGAGCGCCGGTCCCGTTTGTCTTGCTGGATGGGCGGGACCGGCACTCAATGCGGCGAAACGCGCCGCGCGTCATCCGGCCCCTCGATCATCAAGAGGCGGCGGAAGCTCGTTGCCGTTCCGGCTATCGGTGATGCGGCGAAGTTCGGCTTCGGCCAGAACGATTGCACCCATGCGCCGCGCGGTATCGGACCATAGCGAAAGCGGGGCCAGCGGCTCGAAATGCTCGTCGCGCTCGATGAACAGGCCGAAGGGCAAGCGGACGCCCGCAATCTCGGTAAGCGAGAACACGCCCATTTCCGGGCATCCGAACCCCAAGTCGGCGAGGCCGAACAGCGTGTCTCCATCGTCGTAAAGCTCGGTGGCGATCCACGTCGCCGCGCCGACCGGATTGAAGAATTTGACCACCGGGAACGGGTCGAACCGTTCGTCGCGCTGCTCGTGGAGGCGGCTGGCGCGCGCATTCGCGCGCAGCGCCGAAAGGATCGCATGGGGGAGCGTAATCATGCCGCTTCCCTCCCTTCGTCCTGCGTCTCGGCGTAGCGGGCAAGCAGCCAATCGGCGGCCTTGCTCGCCTGACTGGCCGCGCGAAAGATCGCGCGATTGTCCTCGCGCAGCACGTCGAGCCATGATGCCAGATAATCGGCGTGACGAACGGTCGGCACGATGCCGAGCGCGGCGCAAAGGAAGGCCGATCCCATCTCGGCGATCAATTCTTCGCGCGCATAGTCCTTGCTGCCGAACGCATTGCGCAGATTGCGATTGAGGCGCGACGGGTGGCCGCTGGCATGACAGAGTTCGTGCAGCGCCGTCCGGTAGAAATTGATCTGTTCGTGGAAGGCCGGTTGCGGGGGCACCTGCACATAGTCGGCGCTCGGGACATAGTAGGCCTTGTCCCCACCGATGCGGAAATCGACGCCCGATGCCGCAATGACCGCTTCGGCGATCGGCACGACTTGGCGTTCGGGAAGCGGTGCGGGGTCGGTGGCAAGGCCGGGGCGCAAGCCTTCGCACTGTGCGA
>NZ_LSIA01000252.1:0-1522 GCF_001556015.1 Novosphingobium sp. CCH12-A3
CGCTCCGAGGAAGGATTCACAGCTCGCTCTACATATGATAATGTCCTTTATCACATACTAATGCGGGGCGGACATGAAGGCGGTTCACGACAAGATAGAAGGCCCATTCGCGATCGAGGAGGATCTAGCTCTGTACGGCATGGTGATCGGCAGTGCGACGCTGCGCAGCGGCATCAAGCTGATCCTGCATGGCACAATCGCCGGCGACCTGATCCTTGAGCCAGGAGCGCGCGCCATCATCCACGGCACAGTCGCCGGGCGTATTTGCAACGAGGGCGGGCGAGCCGAGATATTCGGCTTTGTTGATGGCGTCGAAGACCTTTCCCCGGACGCCGTAACGGTCATCGACACCGCCGCCCATGTTCGCGGTCGGCGATGAACCAGCTCGCCCCTCTCCCGTCACCCAGCTTAGCGCTGCCCGCGCTCATCGCGTCGGCCGATGAGCGGGCGCGGCTGCGCTTCCTCGAGTTCTTCGCCGTCACCATCCGCAATCCCCATACGCGCCGTGCCTATGCGCGCGCAGCGGGCGAGTTTTTGGCTTGGGTAGCGGCGCGCGGCATCACATCGCTCGCCGGCTTGCAGCCGCTTCATGTCGCGGCCTGGATCGAGGCGCTGGGACGCGAGGTGAGCGCGCCCACCGTCAAGCAGCAGCTCGCGGCCGTGCGCCACCTGTTCGACTGGCTGGTGACAGGCCAGGTCATGCCGACGAACCCGGCCGCGTCGGTGCGCGGGCCGGCGCACAGCGTCCGGCGCGGCAAGACGCCGGTGCTGGCCGCCGACGAAGCGCGGCGACTGCTGGATGTGATCGATGCGACGACGCCGGCAGGTTTGCGCGATCGGGCGCTGATCGGGTTGATGGTCTATTCGTTTGCCCGGATCGGCGCGGCGCTGGCGATGCGCGTGGAGGATGTGTTCGTGCAGAATCGGCGACTATGGGTGCGGCTGCACGAAAAGGGCGGCAAGCGCCACGAAATGCCCTGTCATCACAACCTTGAGCATTATTTGGCCGAATATCTCGATGGCTGCGACTTGCGCGAGGACCGCAAAGGGCCGCTGTTCCGTACGATCGCGCGCGGGACCAAGCGCTTAAGCGACACCCCCCTGCCCCAGGCCAATGCCTTCGCGATGGTGCGCCGTCGCGCCGTCGCGGCCGAGATCGAGACGGCGATCGGCAACCATTCGTTCCGCGCTACGGGGATCACCACCTATTTGAAGAACGGCGGCACGCTGGAGACAGCCGCGACGATGGCGAACCACAGTTCGACCCGCACTACCCAGCTCTACGATCGCCGGCCCGATGACGTGACACTCGACGAGGTAGAGCGGGTGTTGATCTAGGCGGCGACCGGCGGCGCACATTCCCAGCGGCCCCCCCGCCATTGAAACCCGACCCGTTGCGCGTTGCCGATCGCGGGCGGCTCGCCTTTGCGCCAGAACCCAAGCATCTTGCCTCGATCGTCCAGATGGGCGTCGGCGACGATCGCGTGCGCGGCCTGGATGAACTGCCCATGCCCGAACACAT
>NZ_LSIA01000253.1:0-2838 GCF_001556015.1 Novosphingobium sp. CCH12-A3
GACCATGCAGCCCGGTGACCACACCCCAAATTACACCTCATTGACGGACGTGACCCACGGCAAACCTCTTGGAACGTGGGAAGTGATGCTCCAAGACCATCATGAAGGCTATATCGATTGGAGTGAGTTTGAGAGGAACCAGAGCCTTATTGCCGTTAATGCTTTCGGACAGAAGGGCGGAGTTAAGTCCGGGCGTGGCGGTAGGGCGCTGCTTGCAGGACTGCTCACCTGCGGAAGATGTGGAAGGCGATTGGGCGTCGTCTATTCGGGGCGCGCTCCGGGACATCCCTATTATCGCTGCGAACGTATCAATCAGATGTTGGCCAAGCCACGATGTATGACTTTTGGCGCCTCTCGCATCGATCCTGCTATTGGAAGAGAGATATTGCGCGCCGTGACGCCAATGGCGATCGAGGCTGCAATGGAAGCTGAACGAGGACATCGGGATAATCTGGAACAACGGCACCAAATGGTGAAGCTGGACTTGCAGCAAGCACGATACGAGGCATCTCTTGCGGAACGCCGCTATGCCGCTTGCGATCCTGACAACCGATTGATCGCTGCTCAACTTGAGAAGAGTTGGGAGGCAGCGCTGAGGCGCGTGGAAGCCTGCGAAGCGGCTTTGGCCCAAGTGCGACAAATCGATCTTGCCACCCCAGTTCCCGATTTTAACGACATGGCTACCGATCTGGCGACGGCCTGGCGCGCGCCTGGTGTCGACATGCGTTGCCGTCAACAGCTCCTTCGCACTCTCGTGACTGATATCGTTGCTGACGTAGACGACGAGAAGCGCGAAGTCATTTTGACGATCCACTGGAAAGGTGGCCAACACTCTCAGCTGCGTATTAGCAAACCCAAATCTGGTGAACATGGCCAGAGTACCCCGCAGGCCGCCCTTGCCGTCATGCGGTCCATGGCTACCCGGTGGTCTGACGCCGACATTGCCGCCACTCTCAACCGGATGGGAATGCAGACCGGACAGGGAAAAACGTGGACGGCGCGCCGTGTCGGGGCACTGCGCACGGTCCATAAAATTCATGGCTACCGATCCGCAGAAAAGAACGGCGAGTGGCTCACACTAACCGAAGCCGCCCAAAAGCTTGGGGTTACCGCTCATCGCGTCCGCCGACTGATAAAAGAGGGCGTGCTGCCCACCCAGCAAGTGGTACCCGATGCGCCGCATCAAATCCTGGCTACGGATCTGGAAAAGGACGAAGTGACGCAGTTTCCGCGTCACAGAGGCCCGTGTCGCATCAAAATGGAAAACCAAAAGTCCCTGTTTCCGGGCATTTGAAGAGGAGGTGCAGTATGAATCAGTTGCGGCAACTCCGCGCAAGGCGTTCTCGACCAGATTGTTGCTGATCTCGAGCAGGCCTTCATCGCAGTAGCGGATCATGGCGGCCCATCGATTCAGCGGATAGCGGCATGCCTTGGCCAGAGCGCTGTCGGACGATAGCCCCTGCTCCATGGCCTCCAGCCAGCTTCGCAGTGACGCAAGTCTGGGTAAGGCGCGTTCCTGCCTGACCCGTCGTCTCTGGTCCGGCGGCGCGCCCTTGATCTCGCGCTCGATCGCAAAGAGCTCCGCGATCCTGACCACGGCTTCGGCCGCGACCGGTGACGGGTTCTTGTCGAGCACGTCGGTAAACTTGCGCCGCGCATGGGCCCAGCAGCCAACCTCCACAACATCGCGTGGCACCTTGGTCTTCGGGTCCCGGTAGAGCGCGTTGTAGCCCGCAAAGCCGTCCGCCTGCAGATAGCCACGGTAATTGGCGAGGTGCGCGGCCGGATGATGACCGCCGCGATCCGCGCTGAAGCGGTAGGCCACAGCTGGCGGTTCCATGTCGCCGCTCGACCAGCCATGGCGCAGATAGACCCAGAAGCGTGCGATGGCACTGCCATTCCCGTTGCCCAGCAAGGTGACCGGCGTGTCGTCGCCATGTATCTTCGGCGCTTCCAGGATATATGCAAGCAGCCGCTCGCCCAGCGGCGCCATCAGCCAGGCGAGCTTGCGGGCCCATCGGCTCATCACGTCGCGATCGATGTCGATGCCCTGCCGGCGCAGGATCACCGATTGCCGATTCCATGGCACGTGATCGACGAAGCGGCTTACGATCAGATGCGCCAGCAGCGCACTGCTGGCCATGACCTTGGGCAGCGGCAGGTCGATCGCGGGGGCCTGGTGGATCTGCTCACACACCCGGCAGGCAACGCGCGGGCGCACGTGCCGGATCACGCGGAAGCGCGCGGGGATATAGTCCAGCACTTCGGTGACGTCCTCGCCGATTTGCGTCTGCTGCCCAATACAGCCCGGCGAGCATGTCCCCGGCCGATGCTCGACAACCTGGCGCGGCACATGTGCCGGGATCGGCGCTCTGACCCCGGCCGTACGCGGCGCCGGCTGCCGCACTTTGCCAAGTGATCCCGCATCATCGTTGGCGGCAACAGGCGTGTCGATTTCGTCGAACATCAGCCGCAACTGGGCGATGTCCATCTTCTCGGAGCTGCGGCCGAACTGGACGCGCAGCAGCCGCGCCAAACGATGCTCGAGCTTCTCGATCGTGAGGCTCTGGGTGGTGACGAGCGCCTTGGCGGCATTCAACGCAGCGCGCTCCTGCTCGAGCACCTCGGCCATTTCCCGCAGCATCCGCTGCAGGAGAACCGGGTCGGAAGGAAGACGATCAAACTCGAACCGCATGGCCATTTTCATAGCCGATGCGAGGGCAAAACCCCAGTCAAATCGCGGTTTTCCGGGAGATTTTCAGCTAGGCCAAGCTCGGCGCCATCACCTCGTCGTGTACGATCGCCTGCTTCCAGTTCAGGCCCTCGATCAGCATCGCC